>REEF01000821.1 GCA_007695205.1 Planctomycetaceae bacterium | reverse complement strand
AGTAATCGATGCCCGTTCGATCATCTCGTCCCGCGAGAAATGTCTTGCGTACACACCTTTGGGTTGTATGTACGATACAGACTTCTCCCGCATCAAATTGCTCACTTCGAACCGGTCGTCCCATGATTGGTCCTCCTGTACCGTGAATTGTAATCAATAAATGAACTCTGTCAATAATTTGGTGGGTGGCACCTAATGATCTTGGTCGTGCACTGCGGGGTTGCGTTGGGGGCGAGGGTGGATAGACTGACAGCGGGACGGGCGGCGGGATGTTCAGGTGCTTATTCTCTTGGGATTGGTCGAGGTTGCTGATGTTTCGATTCCTCCATGCAGCAGATATCCATCTGGACAGTCCGCTCCGCGGGTTGGAACAGTACGAAGGTGCTCCGGTGGATGAGATCCGGACGGCCACTCGACGGGCTCTGGTGAATCTGGTGGATCTGGCGTTGCAGCGCGAGGTTGATTTTGTGGTGATCGCCGGCGATCTGTACGACGGGGACTGGAAGGATCACAATACGGGACTATTTTTTGTGTCGCAGATCGGTCGTCTGCGGGAAGCATCGATTCCGGTGGTGATGATCAGCGGCAACCATGATGCGGCCAACCGCATGACCAAGGCGTTGCAGTTGCCCGACCATGTCGAATTGCTGTCCCACAGGAAGGCCAGCACGGCACGGAACAAGCAACTACGCGAGTTGGGTGTGGCCATCCATGGACGCTCGTTCGCTCGATCGGCCGAGACCGACAACATGGCTCGCGATTATCCGCCGCGGATCGACGGCATGTTTAACATCGGGCTGTTGCACACGTCGCTGACCGGTGCCGAAGGCCACGAGCCCTACGCGCCGTGTTCGATCGACGAGCTGCGGCAAAAACAGTACGACTACTGGGCGCTAGGTCACGTGCATACTCGCGAGGTCAAGTGCGAGGACCCACCGATCGTGTTCTGCGGAAACGTGCAAGGTCGCCATATCCGCGAGACCGGTGCTAAGGGATGTTATCTGGTCAGTGTCGACCAGCGTGGCGGCGTCGAATTGGAATTCCAGCCGCTGGACGTCTTCCGTTGGGACCTGTGCCAGGTCGCTGCGGATGACGTTGAAAGTCCGGAACAGGTGCTGGACCGTTTCAAAACGGCGCTGGCTGATCGCATGGCCATGCACGACGGCTTGCCGCTGGCGGTCCGCGTGGTGGTGACGGGCCGCACCAACGCGCATCCTCAACTGGCGGCCGACCCGCTGAACTGGTCCAACCAGATCCGCGCGGCAGCGATCGAACAGGCGGGGGGCCGAGTTTGGATCGAGAAGGTCAAGCTTCGGACGTCAACGGTTCGCGGCCTGGATCGGGAAGCCATGGCGGACGGGCCGGTCGGCGAGCTGCTGCGGTACATGACCGAACTGCGAGGCGATGATCGCCAGTTGGCCGAATTGGCCGAGGCGTTGGGCGACTTGCGACGCAAGCTGCCCGACGATTTGCTGCGTGGTGAGGAGGCTTTGGATTTCAGCGATCCCGACTGCCTGCGTCAGTGGTTGGACGAGGTCCAGCCGCTGGTGACCAGCCGGCTTATGGAAGGAGTCTGATCATGAGAATCCAGCGGTTGGATCTGCTGGCCTTCGGCCCGTTCACGGATCTGAGCCTGAAGCTGGACGGGGGCCAATACGGTCTGCACCTGGTATTGGGGCCCAACGAAGCGGGGAAGAGCACAACGCTGCGCGCCTTGCGGCAGTGGTTGTACGGAATCCCACACAACAGCGCAGACAACTTCCTGCACCCCTACCCGAAGATGCGGATCGGCGGACTGCTGGTCAGCGATTCAGGGCAACCCTTGGAATTCATCCGTCGCAAAGGGCGGACCAATACCCTGCGGGGACCGGACGACGCGGAATTGTTCGAGCCCGCTCGGTTGGAGACCCTGTTGGGCGGCATCGACGAAACGGCGTTCGCTCAACGGTTCGGCATCGACTATGCCGAGCTGCGAAAGGGCGGCGAGTCGATCGTACAGGGCAGCGGCGAGTTAGGCGAAGTGCTGTTCGCCGCCGGCGCGGGCATCGCCGACGTACGGCACGTCCAGTCGCAGTTGGAATCCGAGATGCAGGAACTGTTCACTCCCCGCGGATCCAACCCACGCATCAACCAAGCGTTGACAGGCTTGCGTAAGGCTCGAGACGAGATCAAACAGGCTCAATTGCCGACCACAGAATGGAAACGAGTGGACCAGCGTTTGCGTGAGGATGTCCAGCGGCAACAGCAGATCGAGCAACAACTGCGCGACAAGCGATTGAACAAAAGCCGCCTGGAACGCATCGCGCAGGCGCTGCCCAAGATCGGTCGCCGCCGATTGCTGCTGACGCAGTTGGCTGAATTGGAAGACGCGCCCCTGTTGCCCGACGACTTCGCGCAACAACGCAGCCAGGTGACCACCGGCCTGGAACATGCTCGAAAGAACGAGCGCGACGCGGCCGATAAGATCAAGCACCTGAAGCGAGATATCGATGCGCTGAGCATCCCCACCGGACTGTTAGCCCATCGTGCGGCCATCACGGGGCTGCACACCAGGCTGGGCAGCTACCAGAAGGCGTCGGCCGATCGCCCCCGACTGGCCATTGAACTGGAAAACGCAGAACAGCAGATCCAGGCGATCCTGCGCGATTTGGGGCACGAACCGGACCTGCAACAGGCCGATCAACTGCGTCTGACCCGCGTCCAGCGACAGCGCATCCAATCTTTGGCAGCCGCATGTGGCGCCTTGGCGGAAAAGCTGCGTCAGGCTCGAAAGGCCGTCGACAAACTGCAGGCTCAACGGCTGCGAATCGGAAACTTGCTGGACGGCTTGCCCCCGGACAAAGATCCCCGCGAATTACGACAGGCCGTCCGCCGAGTTCAACGCGGCGGGGACCTGGATCAACAACTGGCCGATCTACGATCCCAGTTACGGGAATCGGAGGATCGGGCGCAGATCGAGCTGAAGAGATTGCGGCTGTTCCAGGGAACCTTGTCACAACTGCAATCGCTGCCGATTCCGCTGGTCGAGACGGTCGATCGCTTCGAAAACGAACTGGCCGAAGCTCGACGATCCGTGCAGCAACTGGATAAGCAGATTGCGGAAAAAGAAGAAGAAAAGGACGACACCGAGCGGGACCTGGAAGAGCTGCGGCGGGAACACGATGTGCCCAGCGAGGACGATTTGATCGCAGCGCGCCAGCAACGCGACCAGGGCTGGCAAATGGTGCGCGAGGCTTTGTGCGATGGCCAAGCCACCGATGCGAAAGCCGCCGAAGCATTCATCGCCCATTTTGCGCCTGACAGGGATCTGGCGGACGCCTTCCAGGCGTCTCAGGAAGCGGCCGACGCGCTGGTCGATCGCCTGCGACGCGAAGCGAGTCAGGTAGCGCGAAAAGCCATGCTGACCGCCCGGCACCTGGACTTACAGCGGCGAGTCGACCAGCACCAGCACGCTCGGCAGACGGCGCAAGCGACCTGGGACCAACTGCACGACGACTGGCGCGAGCTGTGGTCGCCGCTGGCGATCGATCCGAAATCCCCACGCGAGATGCGAGCCTGGATGACTCAGCAAAAATCATTGGCCGAGCTGGCCGGTTCGATCGATCGACAACGTCAGAAGCTCCAGCAGACGATCGAGATGATGGAAGCTTTGCGAAGCGATCTGAACCAGGAACTTCAGCGGTTGGATCAGCCAGCGGAATCATCGACAGCGACCTTGGCCGAACTGCTGGAGACCAGCGAACAGGTGGCGAACGCCATCGAGGTGTCCAACCAACAACGTGCGAACCTGACCGAGCAACTGCAGCAGTTGAGCAACCAATTCGACGAGGCTCGGCACCAAGCGACTCAGGCCGAAAGCGATCTGGACGAGTGGCGCGGCCAATGGGGCGAAGCGGTCGCCGTCCTGGGACTTCAACGCGATGCGGCGGTCGGCGAGGCCAGTACGGTCCTGGAATCGGTCGAAGAGATGTGGAATCTTTTGGAAGCTGCCCGTAAGCTGCAACAGCGAATCCAAGGCATCGATGAAGATGCCAAAGATTATGAAGACGAGGTCCGCAAACTGCTGGCGGACGTTGCCCCGCCGTTGCTGGATCGACCGGTCGATCAGGCGATCGAGCAGTTGCACGAGCGTCTGGGGGAAGCCAGCCGCGACAAGGCGAAGCGAGACGAATGGCAGAAACAGGTGGACGAGCAACAAACGAACCAGGAACAGGCTCAGTCCCGCATCCAACAGTTGGAAACGCAACTGACCCAGCTTTGCCAGCAGGCCGGTTGCGCGTCGCCGGAAGAGATGCCGGAAGCGGAACAGCGGTGCAGCCAACGGAAAGACTGCCAGCGGGAATTACAGAACGTCGAGCAGCAGTTGGTGGAACTGGCTGCTAGCGCAACGTTGGAAGCCTTCATCGCCGAAGCAGAACCTTTCGATCTGGACGCGTTGCGTGCTGATCTGCAGAGCCTGGCCGATGAAATCGAACACTTGGACAACGAAAAGAGCGAGGTCGCTCAGCAGATCGGCGAAAGCCGTAGCGAACTGCGTCGGATGGATGGCGGTGGTAGGGCAGCCGAAGCCAGCGAACGGGCCGAACAGATCATCGCCCGATTGCGCAGCGATGTCGAGCAGTACGTACGTTTGAGGCTGGCCGCCAGCGTCTTGCAGCAGGCCATCGATCGATTTCGCCAATCCAGTCAAGGTCCCGTGCTGGATCGAGCCAGCCAGTTGTTCGCCGGATTGACCCTGGGGTCGTTCGCCGGGTTGAGATCCGACTTTGACGAGAAAGGCCAGGCCGTGCTGGTCGGCGTCCGTCCCGAGAACGGGATGACGGTTCCGGTCAGCGGGATGAGCGACGGTACCTGCGACCAGCTTTACTTGGCCCTGCGTTTGGCCTTATTGGAAACCTACCTGGAGGGGCGCGAGCTGATCCCTTTGGTCATCGACGACATCCTGATCATGTTCGACGACGATCGAGCCAAAGCGGCCCTGGAAGCGTTGGCCAACCTGTCCAAGAAGACGCAAGTCATCTTCTTCACGCACCACGAGCACCTAGCCCGGTTGGCCCAACAGACCATCAGCCAGGATCTGTTCTTCCTGCATACCCTCACCGCTCGTCAAGGGCTTAAATAACGCAGGAAATTGCGTATCGGTTGCTGGGGCACATACAGCTTGGGCTGCCCCAAAAGGCCGCGACCAATGTAATACTGCTCCGGTGGCGGTGCGACGGGAACCAAGGGACGAAAGGTGGTGACCGGTGGCGATACCAACTGGGGGTGGGGCGCCATGATCGGGACGCTGGCCGGAGACATCAACGTGGTGGGCGGCGGAAACGTCTGGAACGGTGCACTGGTGCTGGGTGCCAGCACCGGCGCGGAAGCCTGAGGGGGCGAAAATGTCGAAGGGGGCGGAAACGTCGAAGGCGGTGAAAATGTCGAAGGCGGTGGAGAGGTCAGCGGCGGCGGAGAGGTCAAGGGGGAAACGCTGGGACTGGGCGACAGCGGCGATGGAGCCGGCGTGCCACCCAGCGATCTGGCTGCGTCGGCATCCAGCGATGGCGGCACCGAGGCGGGATCGACCACTTGCCATGACTCGCCGCCTGGCGCGTTGGCAGGTGAGTAGTGTTGTTGCGCAGCGATACCGGCCGGGATCGCCATCACGCCCAGAACGAAGCTGCTAAGTCCTCTTGTCATCACATCTGTTCCTTTTCCGAATTGGATCCAACTGCCCTGAACATTCCATTCTTCTCAGGCTGGTTGGGCCGTCAAGCGCCGCGGTGGCGATCCGCTGCAGCTTCATAGGAAAGAAAACGACGCGAGTTGTTATAAGCCGTTCAACCGTCGTAGGTTAACCCCATATGCCATCGATGCTGGCACACACGGCAACGCGATTATTTTTTCATTGCTCGAGGGGCGATGGTCATTGCCAGCGCAAAAAAAACTGCCCGGCTCCTGCGAAAATCCCAGGAGCCAAGCAGACGTTTGTTGGTCGGATTCGAGAGAAACCTGACTCGCAATCCAATGCACGCGGCTGGCGACGATCACATCAGCCTTCGGTTTCCTCTTCCTCTTCGACTTCCTCTTCAACCGCTTCCTGATAACCCTGCTCTTCCTCCGGCGGCACGTAATCTTCCTCCACTTCCAAGACCGTCGCAGCGTCTTCGACGCCTGCGGGCGGCGTTGCTGGTCCGCCGTTGCAACCGACCACGAACATCGCCATCGCCAACATCATCAGAATCCAAGGTAAACCTCGCATTTTCACACCCTTCCTCATTTTAAGGCTTTCGAATTACCTAACGCGAAACAGAGCACCATCCCTGTCCGGTGTCGATTTGCGGGAACATTCCGCACCTCGCTAGCAGGTAGATCCACCAACCGCCCGAAATATTCCCGGCATACGATCGATTTTTTCGGGAAATTCGGGAATAATGGCGGCAGCGTTTGGATCAGTACAGAGAGAAGTGAGCAGTGATACGTAATGTCCAACGATTCACCGGGTCTTGATCTGCGCCAGATCGTGGGCCAGCACCATGCGGCTGTGTACCGCTATGCCTATCGGTTGGCTGGGAATCAACCCGATGCCGAGGACTTGACTCAGCAAACATTCCTGGTGGCGCAGCAGCGATTGGACCAGGTGAAGGACGCCAACAAAGTTTTGGGCTGGCTTTTCTCGGTCTTGCGTAACTGCTTTCTGAAAACGTGTCGTCAAAACCGCGTGTTGTCGCAGGACGGAGTGGAGGTGGACATGGCTCAGGTGCCTGAGCCGATGTCTCATGACGAGATCGACCAGGCGGAACTGCAATTGGCTCTGGATGCCCTGCCAGATGAATTCCGAGTGGTCGTGTTGATGTTCTATTTCGAGGAGTGTTCGTACCAGGAGATCGCGGACCGGCTGGAGATTCCGATCGGGACCGTGATGAGTCGATTGGCTCGAGCGAAGGGCCACTTGCGGCGGTGGTTGACCTGCCGAGCGGCCGAAGCCGAGGCAAAACAGCATCCGCCACATGTCCTTCCGGGGGGGTGCCAGCCGCTTGATGCCGATCGACGGACCGCGACGCCGATAAGGAGAGACCGATGAACCACAAAGAAATCATCGAAGCCATGGAGGGCTGCCGATCGGAACGGGACGTTCTTCCACCACCCCATCCGCAGTCCTTGGAAGAGACGCTGCGGCAAGATGGTCAACTGCGCGAGCGGTACCAGCGAATACGTCAATGGGACCAATCGCTGAGCCAGTCGTTGGAGGACTGTCCGGTACCCGATGGATTATGCGGCCGTCTGTTGGACGCGTTGGAAGGCAGCGAGTCGGAATCGATTCCACCACGTCCGATCGCTTCAGAAGCAATCGCATCGGACCAGCCCATGACGGTCGAGTCTGCGACCGCCGAACGGCCGGAGAATGCCGCTTGTCAGGCTGTTGAGCTACCCCCGCAGCACCGGTTTGTATCCACGCGGCGCAGGTGGCTGGTCCGCAGCCTTGGGGTAGCCGGTTCGCTGAGTGCCGCAGTGCTGATCATTGTTTCGGTCTGGTGGAACCCGTTCGGAGCGCCCGTTCCGCAATTGACGCCCGAATTCGCTGAGCGAGTCATTCAGTGGACTCAAGTGGCGTCGCAGAGCAACTGGCGGACGGATTTCGGATCGCCGCACCTGCGTTTCGATTCTCGCGTCAGGGCGCGGCCCCATCGTTGGACATCGATCCAGACTCGCTACGATGGCACTACCACCGTGTACGACTTGAGCCAGCGGCGAGACGAGACCGTTTATCTGTTCTGCTTTCCCGCCAAACGATCGTCCTTGCCATCTGCTCCTCCAGAGGGTCCGTTCTCCACTACTGGTGGTTTTTCGATCGGTGCTTGGCAAGCAGGCGATCTGGTGTTTGTGCTGGCAGTCCGCGGCAACCAGCAGCGCTATCGCGGTCTGATCCAAGCTCCGGTGATCCTGGGCGTTGTGGATAAAGATCGCCCAATCCGTCTAACCGGCCGTGTGTAGTGCGGTTCCCGAGATTCCGACCATCCTTCTTTTCACTGCTCGGGTTCTCGCACCGAATCGGGTAAAGAAGGACCGGCGATTGAATTCGTGTGACGCACCGTACAACAGAAGACTTCCAGGCTCACCTTTCCAGGCGGCCACCACCGTGAAGATTCCTATGGTTTTGACAAGATGGTTAAGTCGGAGCTTGGTGCTGATCGCGCTGGCGGGTAGTTTCGGAATGTTTGCTCAGGAGATGGTCAGCCGCATGCTGATGGCAGACGACCAGCCTGTAGCGATGACCAGCACGATCGGGCCGACATGGCAGTCGGCCGAGTCGTTTTATGGGCATCACCCGGGCGTTTTTCGGCAACCCTCGGTCGCGCTTGCCCAATCGCCGCTGATCGACACGATCGATGCGTCGATCGAGACGGCGGAAGTCGAGTCGTTTGTGGCAAAGGAGTCAAATCCTGCTGAGACGATCGACTCGGCAGAATCGGCACCCGTGATGGCACAAAGTTCGCCCGAGCCGGTATTGGTTGCCAGCGTGATGCCAGCGCAATCTGCGGCAGACGGGCCGGGAAGCGCCCCCATCGTGCCGCCGGAGCCTGTCGATCCATCGCCCGAGCTGCCCGAGCGTCGTCCGCCGACCATCCCGGATTTCGGGCCCGCCCAAGCTGCCGACCTGCCACCGCCGGAGCCTCGCAAGCCCGAGCTGGATGAGCCCGTGCTGCCCGAGGTGTACCTGCCGCCACGACGGCCGCGCACGCCGCCGCGCCCCGCAGAGATCGCCGAATCGGCACCGGTCCCCGACGCCGCCGCCTACCCCCACGCATCGCCTCACGACGCTTCGCGATATCTCGATCCGGCAGAACTGGTTCGGCAACGGGGGATCGAGCGAGGGCAGCAGTTGCAGAGGCGTCTTGAAGCACGACGTATGATGGGCTACCATTCCCTGCGTCCGCCCGTCGACGCCTCGCCGTACTCTTCGGGCAACCCGATTCGTCCGGTCGTGATCGTCGTGCCAAGGACGGTCGTGGTGCAACAACGCTAAAGCGCTGTCAGAAAAGGGGTCTGACCCTTTGGAGGGCACGCTGAAAACTCCAGAAATAC
>REEF01001023.1 GCA_007695205.1 Planctomycetaceae bacterium | reverse complement strand
CGGCGAGGGTCTCCGACCCTGCCGAACCCCCCCGACCTGGTTCGGCGAGGGTCTCCGACCCTGCCGAAACCCCCGACCGAAGGTCTCCCGCGATATTGGAGACCTTCGGGTGTGCCCGGAGAGAGTCCGCCCCCTTTTCTGACAGCGCCTACGGCGCGTATCGCAGGCAGACGAAGCAGATATCGTCGTCCTGGGGACCGCCGCCAGTAAATTCCTGAAGGTCCTCGGTCAAGAGTTGCCGAAATTCTTCCAGGTTGAGGTACGTTTGGGCGACTTTGTCCCGCAGGCGGCCGATGGAATACTGCTGGTTCTTCGCGTCCATCGCTTCGTTGACACCATCGGTGTACATCATCAGCAGGTCCCCGGGCTTCAACTGGATCGTCGTCTGGTTGAACGAGATGTCTTCCAGGATCCCGACCGGCAATCCCGAAAGGTCGCCCCCAGGTTCTGCGATCGAGCCATCGGCGCGACGCCAGAGGGGCGCCATATGGCCTGCGTTGACAATCGTCGCCTCGTTCTTTTCATCATCCAACACGATCATGATGATCGTCACGAAGCGATCGACGCCCAGCATCGTGATCCGGTGATTCAACTTGGACATCGCCGTCGCCGGGTGGCTTTCGCTGGCCAAGCAATACTTCGCTTCGGCAGCGACTTTGGCCATCATCATCGCAGCCGCCACTCCGTGGCCCACGACATCGGCCACCACGATCGCCGTTCGGCCGTCGGGCAATCCGATGTAATCGTAGTAATCCCCTCCGACATGATTGGCCGGCGAATAAAAGGCGGTGAATTCGTAACCGGCCAGCGACGGAGGATGCTTCGGCAGGAACGACTTTTGCACTTCGCGAGCTAATTCGAGGTCCTTCTCCAAGGCCTTTTGCTGCAGGGCTTGTTCGTGCAACTGGGCATTCTGGATCGCGAATCCGGCTTGCACGCCGACGCTTGCCAGCAGTTCCAAGTCGTTTCGCCGAAACTGCTTTCGCTGGTCCAACGTATCCAACTGGATGACTCCCAGCGCGTTCCCTTCGGAGTTCATCAACGGCGCGCACATCATCGAACGGATTCGCAAGTCGGCGATGCTTTGACTGATATCGGTCCACTCCGACAACGCATCCTCCGATAACAAAGCCTCCTTGGACTCCATCACTTGCCGCACCACGGTCCGGCTGATGCGAATCGCCGCCTCGCTGCCTTTGCGCGCTTTGGTCCACGGCGCGGCCAATTCTCCGTCATCGGTCTCGAGCACGATAAACCCGCGGTCGGCCTGGAGGAAGATTTTGAACAAGCTGTTGAGAACCTTCGGCAACACCTCGTCCAGCGATAACGAACGCCCCAGATTCCGAGTGATTTCGATCAACGCCGCCAGCCGCGATTCGGCGCTGACCGTCAACTGCCAGATTCCTGACGAACCGCCGCTGACATCGACCTTGGAGATAATCGGCGAGGTCGACACATCCGGCGCCTCGTCTACCATGACGACTTCCGGTGGGATCTCTTCCTCTTTCGAGGGACCGATGCTCTGCGTCATCGTCAGATTGGAGCGAGCCTGGGGCTGGTTATCGTAGAACGAAAACACGATGTCGCACAATCGGAGCTGGTCGCCGTGACGCAGCAGTTGCGGCTGATCCCCGACGGGAACATCGTTCAGGAACGTGCCATTTCGGCTGCCCATATCCTTTACATACAACCGATTCCCTCGTCGCGAGATTGCGGCATGCCACCGGCTGACCTTGCCCCCTTCGTTCAGGACAATGGTGCAAGCGTCGGCCCGACCCATTGTCACCTCGTCGCGACTCAAGTCGAAACATCGCCCTAGCTCAGAACCGCGTTCCACCTTCAGATAAGCCACGCAATCATTCCCGAATTCAGGATCGTAACGCCCAAGGGCAGCCGAATCTTCAAGCTACCGTCTCGCCCTACTGGATCAAAATACGCTTCGATTGATTTTACTTCGGCCGGTGGCTCTGCGTCAATCGACCGAGCAGACAGGCACCCCTCTATGGCAGTTAAGTGGTTTCCATAGGAGGTATCTTCGGCGTTTATGATGCTCGTTGGAAATTTGGGGTTGAAACGGCGTGATTTTGTGAGACAATCGTGAGCTTTCATCGGATCAGTAACGTATTGGGGAACCATCGATGGCGGAAGTCCTGCAGGTTAAGATTCGGCAAGAAGTGGGCTCGAAGGCCGCGAAGCGAGTGCGTTTAGCGGGCCAAACGCCCGCGGTTTTATATGGCCACCAGTTGGCAAATGTCAGCTTGGCTGTGCCGGCGGACCAGCTCCAGGCGGCGATCCGGCAAGGTGTCCGAATGGTCCAATTGCAGGGCGATGTCCGTGACACGGCGTTGATTCGAGAAGTCCAGTGGGATGCCTTCGGTAGCCATGTTTTGCATATCGATTTGACTCGCGTGTCGGCTACCGAAAAGGTGCGGATGGTTGTTCCCCTGGAATTGCGTGGCGAGTCGCCTGGCGCACGGCAGGGCGGCATCACCGAGCAGTTGATTCACGAGGTGGAGGTCGAAAGTCCGGCAGAATATCTGCCCGAACGGATCGAGATCAGCGTGAATGACCTAAATTTGGGGGGCGCAATCAAGCTGGGCGATGTCTCGATGCCCGAGCACGTGACGATGGTTGCGGATGCTGACGAGGTGGTTGTGCAATGTACGGCTGTGGTGGAGGCCGAGGAAGAAGAGGCCGAGGCAGCCGAGACGGCAGAACCCGAGGTGATTCGCCGTCCAGCGGAGGGGGAAGGCGAGGAGAAGGATTAAATCCCCCCTCGAGTGCATGGATTCGAGAGGGGCTGCGACGATGAAGTTGATCGTGGGGCTGGGGAATCCCGGTCGGAAATATGTGGCGACGCGGCACAACGTTGGCTGGGAGGTGCTGGCCGAATTTCACCGGCGTTTTGGACGCGGGACTCCGCGATCGAAATTTCAGGGAGAAATAGCCGAGGCGGCGGTTGGGGACCAGCAGGTATGGCTGTTGTGCCCCCACACTTACATGAATCGAAGTGGATCGAGCGTTCAACCCGCTCGTGATTTTTACAAGTTGTCCAACGAAGATTTGATCGTGGTCTGTGACGACATGAACCTTCCGACCGGAAGATTGCGTTTTCGGGCCAAGGGGTCGTCTGGCGGACAGAAGGGGTTAGAGGATATCATTCGACGATTGGGAACCGATGAGTTCCCCCGACTGCGAATCGGTATCGATAGCCCTCCACCAGAATGGAATGCCGTTGGATACGTATTGGGAAGATTTGATGCTCAGCAACGGCAGATGATGGACAAAGCGATCAAGCTGGCGGCGGATGCGTTGGCCGATTGGGTGCGCAGCGGCGTCCAGGCATGTATGAATCAATACAACGGCAAGGTGCTGATACAGGGAGACTAGGTTTGGCTCAAAACGTTTACGAGTGCATGTTCATTTTCGATTCGAACGCCTACGCTCGCGATCCGGGAGCGGTCAGCGGACGAATCCCCAAGATGATCGAAAAATGTGGAGGCGAGTTGTTAGCCAGTCGCCTGTGGTTCGAACAGAGACTGGCGTTCCCCATTAAGGGGAATCGGAAGGGGTCCTATTGGTTGAGCTTCTTCCGCATGGAAAGTGAGAGGGTGGCCGAGTTCAATCGCGAATGCCAATTGGACGACAGCATCCTGCGTCACCTGACGCTAAAGGTCGATCCGAGGATGGCGGAGATGCGCATCTCACAAGCCAGTGGCGAACCTGTCTCGCCGCCCTCCGAACCCGCCACCGCGACGGGAGATGCGGTGGAGGATGCGGTGGAGGATGCGGTGGTGCCGCCGGAGGAACCGGCAGTAGAAGCGACGGCCGATGCAGCAGGCGACAGCCAGGCATAGAATGCCTGTGCCGCCAATGGCACCGACTTGCCGACCCTTCGATTCGTTGATAACCTTAAAAAGTACAGTGGGAAACTATTGATTTCGCGGGCATTTCTTTTCCTTCAGTCGAGGCGCAGACATGGCGAGTTTCAACCGAGTGATCCTAGTCGGAAACATCACACGCGACATCGATCTCAAGTACACGCAGAGCGGCCTGCCGGTCACTGAGATCAGGTTAGCCGTGAATGATCGTCGCAAGACCCAGAGTGGCGAATGGGTCGAAGAGACGACTTTTGTGGACGTGACGATGTGGGGTCGGACGGCCGAGGTGGCCAGTGAGTACCTAAGCAAAGGGGCTCCGGTTTTGATCGAGGGGCGGTTGAAGCTCGACACTTGGGAGACCGATGGGCAGAAACGCAGCAAATTGCGCGTGGTCTGCGAACGGATGCAGATGTTGGGAACTCGCGGTGCGGGGTCGGGTGGAGCCGGTGGCGGCAAGGAACGAGCCTCGCAACGGTTCGACGAATCGGAGTTCAGCCAATCAACGTCCACGGGCGTTGCCGAATCAGATGCGGGCGGTGCTCCGAGTCCTCCGGAGGATGACATCCCGTTCTAAACATGAAATGACAAAAGATAGGTACGCCCCGAGCGTGCCGAAGCTAACAACCGAATCCATTTGATAATTCAGGGAAAACCATGTCCAAGACTCAGGCCAAGAAAGTATCGCGCAGACCATCGTTTAAGCGTCTGCCCAAAGGACCCAATGGTGGTGTTCAGTTATTGTTGATCCAGTCGGTCGAGCATCTTGGCAAGCAAGGGGATGTGGTGGAAGTGCGTCCTGGCTATGCCAATAACTACCTTTTGCCGCAGGGGCTGGCCACTCTGGCAAGCGATCACCACAAGCGGATGGTAGGCAAGCATCGGGCCAAACTGTTGGAGATCGAGAAAGCTCGATTTGCTCACCTGCAAAGCTTGGCGGATGCCATTTCCAAGCAGAGCATCACGATTGATGCCTTGGCAAATGATGAAGGCCATCTGTACGGCAGTGTGGGAGCCAATGAAATCGTCGCGGAATTGAAGCGAAATGACTTCCATTTGACGCCGAACCAGATTCGCCTAGACGGCCCCCTGAAGGAACTGGGGCTGTACACGGTCAAGGTGCATTTGCACCAAGAGGTCGGCGCCGAATTAAAAGTCTGGGTGGTACCGACAGCCACCGACCAGGGAGCAGCCGACAACTGATCGTGCCACGGCGAACTCGGCATGGGCACCAGGGCGTTCCGTGCCGGATCCGGCGACGTCTGCGGCGAATTACGCGGCACCTGCAACGAATGCGATCTGCATGGAGGATGATTTGATGGCAGGCCAAAAGGTAACCGCGCAGGTGCTGGATCATTCACCGCCTGCGGATGTTGAAGCCGAATTGGGGGTATTGGGCAGTATCCTCTTGATGCCGGACGTTTGTGACGAAGTCTCGCTCATTCTTCGAGCCGATGACTTTTACGACGATGCCCATCAGCGGCTGTTCCGGCACATCCAGGACATGCATGATGCCGGGCGCAAGATCGATATCACCCTGTTAGTGGACCAGCTAAAGTCTGCAGGCGATTTCGAAACGATCGGTGGTGCCTCCTACCTGTTCAAAATTAGTCATTCGGTTCCGAATGCCGCCCATGCTCGATATTACGCGCGGATCGTTCGCGAGAAAGCGACCCTTCGTTCGTTGATCCAGGCCAGCACCGAGATCCTTCGAGACGCCTACGAGGCTCGTCGCGATCCAAAACATCTGCTGAGCGAGGCGGAACAGAAGATCTTCGCCATCCTGGACCATCGTGGTTCCACCTCGGTTTCCAGCATCCGAGATATCCTGAACCAGTCCATCGATCGGCTGGACGCGCGGATGCGAGGCGAGCATGTCGGCGGTGGCGTCGAGACGGGCTTTCAGGATTTGGATAAGCTGATGGGGGGGCTGCACAATTCGGAACTGGTCGTCCTGGCAGCGAGGCCCAGCATGGGGAAGACCGCCTTTGCCATGAATATCGCCGAATACGTGGCCATCGAACTAGGGGAACCGACGCTATTTGTCAGCCTGGAAATGTCTGCGATCGAACTGGCCGATCGGATGCTCTGTTCGGTCGCGCGCGTCAACGGGCACCGCATGCGCAACGGGACCATCTCTAACACGGATCGGCAGCGTTTGGTCGAGACGGCGGGACGGATCAGCCAGTCGCCTTTGTTCGTGGACGATTCCCCATCGCGGACGGTCAGCGAGATCGCTGCTGCCGCGCGGCGGATACGCCGTCGGGAGAAAGGACTGGGGTTGATCGTCATCGACTATCTGCAGTTGATCGAGCCCGACAATTCCAACGATTCGCGGCAGGAACAGGTCGCTCGGATCACGCGTCGCCTGAAAGGCTTGGCTCGCGAAACCGATGTACCCATCCTCTGCCTGGCCCAGCTCAATCGCCAGGCGGAAGACAGCAAGGATCACCGGCCTCGCTTGAGTCATCTACGCGAGTCGGGAGCCATCGAACAAGACGCCGACGTGGTCATGTTCGTCCACCGCGAGGAATACTTCCTGCGGGGTGCCGAGCAGCAGGAACACGAAGGCCAAGCGGAAATCATCGTTTCCAAACAACGCAATGGTCCGGTCGGTGACATCGAACTACGTTGGGAGAAGGAATTTACTCGTTTCCAAAACCTGGCCCCCGAGCGGTTGCAGGACTTTGATGGTTTCAACCAGGGTGGCAGCAACGGATTCTGAGTTCCGCCCTGCCGTGCTGCCTGCCCGGCCGATGGTGCCGATTACGGATCGCTGCCAAAGGGATCATCCTCAGGCTCCGGGGCAAAGGGATCAACTTCCTCAAGGTCCGGGTCGTACTCGACGGGCGGTTCTTCCTCGAACGGTCCGGGCCGTATTACGGGCGGTTCCTCGAGCTCGAACGGCATCATCTCGCCTTCGTCAGCATCTCCGAAGCCCATCATGCCACCGGCCATTTCCATGATACCATCGATCACTTCGTTGAATGCTGCCTGATCTTCGGCGGCCAGCAACTGGTCCAGCACGCCTTCGACGATTCGCACAGGAGACAGAGGCGAAAGCAGCATCGGTCGGGCTTCTTTCAGTTGCTCGGGCATCACCATCGTCAGGAACTGCTTGGACGACTCGACGCCCTCGGCCCACTGGTCCACCATCTCTTTTGGCAACCACTTGCCCTCGACCCGCACGGCTTCTTCGTCTTCGGTTTCACCATCAGGCTTCGTGAATCGGACCACGGCCGTGTCTCCATCCCTGCTGATGGTCGAGACCTGGACATCGGCGAAATCCATCAACGCGGAAGCTTCCAGGCCGGGGAATTCCATGGGAAGGGCAGGACGTTCGGCATCGACGTCCTCCTCCATCGCCTTGGCCAGCACCATGACCTGGTCGATAATCACCTGGCCCGAACCGTCCATGAATGCCGTGCCGTCAAACGCCTTCAGCTTTTCCAAATCCGTCAGATCGCTTTGAAAGATCGCAACGAGCAGCCCGACGACAGCATCCCAATTCTTGTCGACGACCGCCAGATCCATCCCGGGTTGCTGCAGGGCGGGGTATCCTAGAATCAACTCCTTCTTTCCCTGGAGTACCTTCACCAGCTTGCCCAGGACTCGTCTTCCCGAATTCCAGATTTCGGTATCCATGTTTTGTCCGAACGTCTGGACGACCTCGTTGACGTCTGCCTGGTAGCTGTCGGGCAAGCTATCCCAGAGGGCTCGAAGATCACCCGTCTGGAGCCGGTTCAATAAAACGCGGATTTCGGCGTCGGGACTAGAGTCGGCCATCGGAGCTGCCGCCAGCCGACGAGCCAACTGCTGACTCGCCTCGTCCAGACGTTCGATCGGCACCGCGATGGTGACCCCGTTTTCCTTTCGCAGATACACCACATGATCATGCAGGGTCAGGAACTCACCAACGACCTGGTATTTTCCTGTGCTGTCCGTCCACGTTTCTGAGGCGACCGAAATCGAGCCGGTCATTGCGACCAAGGCCGCGAACATCAGTAACACGGCCATCGGCGCGTGCCGGGCGTCATTGATCTTGAATCGGTGGAGACGAAACGTCGGAGCCAATGAGGGCGACTTGGGAATCATAGGAAATCTCCTAGAACCGCAAGGGCGGTCAACAATAGGTACGTGTCAGCAAGGGATCGTAGGATTGCACCGCAGCAGGTGGCACCGTATGGGGTGGTAGATACCCAACGTCTGGGGACGGTTCCGAGACGATTGTTGCCAGCCACAGCATGCCGACCCCTAACAGGGACGCTAATGCGGCAGTGACAGCGATCAAAAACGTTTGGCGGCATCGGCTCCAGCGAGTGATGACGAAGTAAAGGGAGTAGAACGGAACGAACAGATACAGCACCCCGACCAGCACATCCTCTTTGAACGCCAACACCAGGAGATGCAGTCCACAAGCTGTCTGGACGATGCCGCAAACGATGATGCACACCCAACCAGAAAGCTCGAAGGCGTCACGTCGCGGCATCATGGACATGGAGACTGCAAGGGTCCCCAGCACTACCAACGCACAAAAGATCGCCCAGATCGGCGCGCCTTCTCGGACATTCTTGATCTGTTCGACCTTTTCCTGTACCAGGGCCTTTTCGGCGCGGCTCAGCAGTCGTTCCGCCGCACCTTCGTGCCCCTCGGCCTGCTTGGCTTTGTCCTTGGCGACGATTGGTCCCGAGCCCCTGATGAACCTGCCGGTCTCCAGATTCAGGCCGCAACCCACGCAAAGAAGGGCATTTTCGGCTAGGGGGGAATTGCAGCTTGGGCAGTGACGCCCTTGGTAGTCGTCATGTTTGGCCGTCAACCCGGCTTCGTCCAGCAGATCTGCCAGCGATCCGCTACCGGGCGCTGGAGCCGCGACCGGCGCCGCTTTCTTCGTTGCGGCGGGAACCTTCAACGGTTTCTCGCATTTGGGACATTTCACGACTTTTCCGGCCAGTTCGTCTTTTGCTGCGAACTTCTGACCGCACTTGCAGGCAACTTTGATGGGCATGTTGGAACCCCGGCATAGAGAACGATCTTGCTGCTGTCATCTACATCGCGACCGCGTTTCCGCTTCGGGTGCGAGCATTTCCCTCCATTTTGCGCCGCGATTGCGCGGGAAGCAACGGCCCTGCCAAAATGACAGCAAGATCCGTGGTCGATCCGATTGGGTTAGGGCCGAAGCCCTTTTTTCCCGGC
>REEF01000508.1 GCA_007695205.1 Planctomycetaceae bacterium | reverse complement strand
GCAGTGTTACAATCGAGGTTTAGCTCAACGCTGGACGGATTGCCAATCCGTCCTACGAGGGAACTTTATGCAACGTTGGGGTTGATTTGCCGATCCGAAGCCTTCGGGGCGAAGAACTGGGCCAAACGCCGCCGATAGGGCGAGTTTGGTTCAGGCCACGCCACGTTTTGGGCCCCAGGAGTTTTGAATGCACGTTCCAGACGTCTCGAAAAAGTTGTTGCGGCTCAAGTCCTGGCGGCAGTCCGGCGCTGTAGGTTCAGTGCGGAGCAAGCCTGCGGACGAACAGCCGCTACGAGCGGAACTGTTCAGCGTCGATCAGCTCGAACGGCACGCCAAGGCGATCGCGGCGTCGCACCAGTTGGCCACCGGGCGGGCTCGCGACAAACTGCTGCCGCGACTGGACCAGAACGAGCGGGTGCTGATCGAGACGTACGATCTGGTGACGGCGGCCGACGCTCAAAATCGCCGTATCGAACCGGCCGCCGAATGGCTGCTGGATAATTTCTACTTGGTCGAAGAGCAGATCCGCGCGATCCGGCGTCTGCTGCCGCCCTCGTACAGCCGCGAACTGCCGCGTTTGGCCAATGGCCCGGCCGTCGGTTTTCCGCGTGCTTACGGCATCGCCCTGGAGCTGATCGCGCACGTCGACGGGCGCGTCGATGCCGCCAGTCTGAACGGCTTCATCGCTTCGTATCAATCGGTCGAGCCGCTCAAGCTGGGCGAACTGTGGGCACTGCCCCTGATGCTGCGGTTGACGTTGATCGAGAATCTGCGGCGTGTCGCGGTGCGGATCGCTGCCACGCGCCGCGCCCGCGACCTGGCCGGCGATTGGGCAGAGCGGATGGTCAGTGTCGTCGAGCAGAAGCCCACGGACTTGATCCTGGTGCTGGCGGACATGGCCCGGGCCGGGGTGCCCCTTTCCGGCGCGTTCCTGGCCGAACTGACGCGGCATTTGCAGGGCCAGAACCCGAACTTCGCTTTTGCCAACAGTTGGCTCGAACATCGCTTGGCCGATCAAGGCCTGACGACCGAGCAGCTAGTGCGTGCCGAAGGCCAAGCCCAGGCGGCCGACCAGGTCTCGATCGGCAACAGCATCAGCAGCCTGCGGTTCTTGAATTCCCACGACTGGCGGCAATTCGTCGGCCAGCACAGTCTGGTCGAGCAGACGCTGGCTGGCGATCCGGCGGGCATCTATGCGGAGATGGATTTCACGACGCGCGACCGCTACCGGCATGCGGTCGAAGGCATCGCCCGCCGCAGCCGGTTGACCGAGTACGACGTGGCTCGCAAGGCGGTGCAGTTGGCCGAGCACTGCGCCCGCGAGACGCCCGATGGCCGCGCGGCGCACGTGGGCTATCATCTGATCGATCGCGGCCGTCCGGCTCTGGAACGAATTGCCAGAATGCGGCGTACTCCGACCGTCGTGCTCGATCGGTTGCGTCGGCGGTTTCCGCTGACGTGCTATCTTTCCGCGATGGGTTTCGTGACGCTGGCGGCCACGCTGCTGTTCTTGCGCTGGTCGCAACAGCACGACGCCCCCTGGTTGGCCCTGTTGCTGCTGGCGGTGCCGGCGCTGGTCTGCGCCTCGCACTTGGGTCTCGGGCTTGCCAACTGGCTGGCGACGCAACTGCTCAGCCCGCAACCGTTGCCGCGGATGGATTTCGAGCATGGCATTCCTCCCGAGCATCGCACCTTGGTGGCGGTGCCCACCATGCTGACCAGCGTCGCCGGGGTCGAGCGTTTGCTGGAGGGACTGGAAGTGCGGTATCTCTCCAATCGCGACCCCTGCCTGCACTTCGCCTTGTTGACGGACTTTGTCGACGCCGCGGCCGAGACCCTGCCCGGCGACGCGGAACTCGTGCGTCTGGCGAGCGAGGGCGTCGAGCGTTTGAACGCGAAATACGCAGAAGTCCGCACCGATATCTTCTACCTGTTTCACCGCCCGCGCCGCTGGAACGCCCAGGAGGGCGTGTGGATGGGTTACGAGCGAAAACGCGGCAAACTGGCCGATTTGAACGCGATGCTCCGCGGCGCGCAAGGCCGTTTCTCGCATGTGGTCGGCCAGACCGAGATCCTGCCCAGCGTGCGCAATGTCATCACGCTCGACACCGACACGCACTTGCCTCGCGACGCCGCGCGCCAGTTGGTGGGCACGCTGGCCCATCCGCTCAATCGGCCGGTTTTCGATGCGCAATGCCGCCGGGTCGTCGATGGCTACACGATCTTGCAGCCGCGGGTCGGCGTCAACTTGCCCAGCGCCCACCGCTCGCGGTTCGCCCAATTGCACGCGGACGATCCGGGCATCGATCCGTACACGCGCGTCGTATCGAACGTGTACCAGGATCTGTTTGCCGAAGGCTCGTTCATCGGCAAGGGGATCTACGACCTCGATTCCTTCGAACAGCGCGGCGGTAACTTTCCCGACAACGCGATTCTCAGCCACGACTTGATCGAGGGAGCGTATTGCCGTTCGGCTCTGCTGAGCGATGTGACGCTGTACGAAGAGCATCCCGCGCGTTATGCGTCGGACATCGCCCGCCGTCATCGTTGGATGCGCGGCGATTGGCAGATCGCCGCGTGGCTGCTGCCGTGGGTCCGCGGCCGGTCGGGTAAGTACGTCCGCAACCCGATCTCGGCGCTGTCCTGGTGGAAGATCTTCGACAACCTGCGCCGCAGCTTGACGCCGGTGGCCATGCTGTTGGTGCTGCTGGGCTCGTGGTTCGTTTCGCCGGCGGTCGCCATGGGCGCGCTGCTGTTCTTGGCCTGCGTGGTCCTGCTGCCGACGCTGCTGGCGGCGGTGGCGGACCTGCTGCACAAGCCGGTGGACCTGCCGTTGCGGCTGCATCTGCGCGAGACGCTGCAATCGCTCGCGCGGCCGCTGGCCCAAAGCGCCTTGACGTTCGTCTTCCTGCCCTACGAAGCGTATATCAGCGCCGATGCGATCGTCCGCACGCTGGTGCGGATGGGTTGGACCAAGCGGCGGCTGCTGGAATGGCAGACCGCGAGCGATTCGGAACGAGGCGCCCACGGCCACCTGATGGGTACGTTCCGCTCGATGGCTTTCGCGCCCATGCTGGCCGCCGCCGCACTGATGGTGATCGGCCTTTTCCGTCGCGAGATGCTGCCCTTCGCGGTGCCTTGGATCGTCGCGTGGGCGGCTTCGCCGCTGGTCGCCTGGTGGCTGAGCCGGCCGATTCACAAGCCCACGTCGCGATTGTCGGAGAAGCAGCATCGCTTTCTCGAAAAACTGTCGCGAGAGACGTGGCGGTACTTCGAGGAATTCGTCACGGCGGAAGACCATTGGCTGCCGCCGGACAACATCCAGCAGAATCCAAATCGGGTGGTCGCGTCGCGCACCAGTCCGACGAACATCGGCATGGCGCTCGTCGCCGATCTGGCGGCCTACGATTTCGGTTACTGCTCGGCCGCGCAGTTTCTCGCACGCACGCTACGAACGTTCGAAACACTGTCACGCATGGAACGTTACCGGGGGCATTTCTACAACTGGTACAACACGCGGACGCTGGCGCCGCTTTTGCCCTGTTATGTTTCGATGGTCGATAGCGGCAACTTGGCCGCGAACCTGCTGGTACTCCGCAGCGGCTGCCAGGAACTGAGCGAGGCGCGCGTCCTGCCGCCCCGGTTGTTTGGCGGCCTGCGCGATACGCTGCGCGTGTTGCTGGATGTGGCCCACGGCACCGGCGGTCCGCTGGTCGGCGCCGACGTCATACGCAAGATCGAACGCCAGCTCGAAGATCTCGATCAAGCTCCCGCGACGCTGGGCGCCGCCGACGCCTTGCTGTCGCGGCTGACGGTAGCAGCCGCCGAACTGACCGCGGCGGCAGGCAGCCATGCGGAACTCGCGTGGTGGACCAGCGCCTACGAGCGGTCCTGCAACGATCATCACACCGACCTGCAGCACCTGGCGGCATGGCTCGCCTTGCCTGCGCCGCCCGACGACTTGGGGCAGCACGGCTCGAGCGATCCCGGCGGGCCGCTGAACCGGTTGTGCGAGCTGCTCCAGCGCCTGGACACCTCGGCCACGCTGCCGGACGTCGCGAGCGTGCAAAACGCGGCGCTGCCGCTGATCCAGGCGGCACTGCCACTGGTGTCCGCCGAGGTGAAAGAATGGCTCGAACGATGGAGCGCCGCGCTGGCCCTTGCGTCGGAGCGGGCCGGGGAGCGGATCGCTGCCTTCGGGCGAGTCGCGGTCGAGTGCGGCGAACTGGCCGACATGGATTTCCGCTTGCTGTACGATTCCACGCGAGATTTGTTCGCCATCGGCTACAACGTCAGCCAACGACGGATGGATGCCGGCTATTACGATCTGCTGGCCTCCGAGGCGCGGCTGGCTAGCTTTGTCCTCGTCGCCCAAGGGGATTTTGGCCAGGAGCATTGGTTCGCGCTGGGCCGTCTGCTGACACGTGCCGGCAGCGTGCCGGCGCTGTTGAGCTGGAGCGGCTCGATGTTCGAATACTTGATGCCGCTGCTGGTCATGCCCAACTATGAAAACACGCTGCTCGACCGCACCTACCACGCCGTCGTCCGGCGGCAGATCGAGTATGGCCGGCAGCGCGGCGTGCCGTGGGGAATTTCCGAGTCCGGGTACAACACGATCGATCAGCACAGGACCTATCAGTACCGGCCGTTTGGCGTGCCCGGACTGGGCCTGAAACGCGGCCTGGCCGAAGACCTGGTGATTGCGCCTTATGCAAGCGAACTGGCGCTGATGGTGGCGCCCGAGGCGGCTTGCCGCAACCTCGAACGGCTGGCGGCCGACGGCCAGCAGGGCGCCTACGGATTCTACGAAGCGGTCGATTACACGCCTTCGCGGTGTCCGCCGGGCGCGGATCGAGTCACCGTGCGGCAGTTCATGGCGCATCACCAAGGCATGAGCCTGCTGTCGCTGGCCTACGTGCTGCTCGACAAGCCCATGCAACGCCGCTTCCTGGCCGATCCCATGCTGCGGGCGGCCGATCTGCTGCTGCAGGAACGCGTTCCCAAGGCCAGCGCGCCGGTCTTTCCTCACGCCAGCGAAGCGCGGGCCACGCGAGCCGCTTCGGCCGAAGAAGCCGGCACGATGCGCGTGTTCACCGATCCCAACAGCGCGACGGTGGAAGCCCATCTGCTGTCCAACGGCCGCTACCACGTGCTCGTGACCAGCGCCGGCGGCGGGTACAGCCGCTGGCGCGATCTGGCAGTGACGCGTTGGCGCGAGGATGCGACGCGCGACAGCTACGGCAGCTTCTGCTACTTGCACGATGTGGAAAGCGGCACGCTGTGGTCGGGCGCTTGGCAGCCGACGACCAAAGCCACCAAGGGCTATGAAGCGATCTTCACGCAAGCCCGGGTTTTTTTTTTTATTTTTTAGGAGAAGATCGAGATCTACACCCAGATCAGCGTCTCGCCCGAGGACGACATCGAACTGCGGCGAGTGACGCTGACCAACCGGTCCGAGACGCCGCGGACCATCCAGGTCACCAGCTATGCCGAAGTCGTGCTGGCGACACAGGCGCAGGACGAATCCCATCCGGCGTTCAGCAATCTGTTCGTACAGACCGAACTGGTCCGCGGCCGTCAGGCGATCTACGCTACGCGCCGTCCACGCTCGGCCGAAGAGCGCCCCCCATGGATGACGCACATGATGGCGGTGCGGGGCACCACGGTCGGCGAGCCGTCCTACGAAACCGATCGGCTGCGTTTCATCGGCCGGCAGCGGACGCTCGCGTCCCCCGCAGCATTGGACGACAACCAGCCCCTTTCCAACACCGCAGGCCCGGTCCTCGATCCGATCGTCAGCATCCGCCAGACCGTCTTGTTGCAGCCGAATGAAGCCGTGCGGATCGATATCGTCACCGGAGTCGCCGAGTCGCGCGCCGGAATCGACTCGTTGACCGAGAAGTACCACGACCCCAGTCTGGCCGACCGCGTCTTCGACCTGGCCTGGACGCACAGCCTGGTCCTGCTCCAGCAACTGAGCGCTTCCGAAGCCGATGCGCAAGTCTATGGCCGTCTGGCCGGCTCGATCATTTATGCCTCGGCCCTGCGGCGGGCCAAGGCGAGCATCCTGAGCCGCAACCGGCAGGGGCAATCGGGGCTGTGGGGCTACGGCATCTCTGGGGACGTGCCGATCGTGCTGGTACGGATCCGCGACCACCAACGGATCGAACTCGTCCGCCAGGCGGTGCAGGCACACGCCTACTGGCGATTGAAGGGGCTGACGGTCGATCTGGTGATCTGGAACGAAGATGATTCGGGATACCGGCAGACGCTGCAGGAAGCCATCGTCGATCTGGTGGCGGCCAGTCCCGAAGCATCGCACGTCGACCGGCCCGGCGGAATCTTCATCCGCCGCGGCGAGCAGATCTCGGAGGATGATCGGGCGCTGCTGCAGAGCGTGGCTCGGATCGTGCTGCTGGACGACGGAGGAACCTTGGCGGAGCAAGCCGAGCGCCGCGGCCGAACCGACGCCTCGATCCCGCTGTTGCAGCAGCCGCTGCTCGAGCCGCTTCGTAGTCGGCCCGAGGCGCCCCTCCCCTACGAGCCCCCGCAACGCGATCTGGCGCTGTTCAACGGTTTGGGCGGATTCAGCCACGACGGCCGCGAGTACGTGACGATCCTGGCCGCCGGCCAGACCACGCCCGCGCCCTGGGTGAACGTCATCGCCAACTCGCAATTCGGCACCGTCGTGTCGGAAGGGGGCAGCGCGTATACCTGGGCGGAAAACAGCCACGCGTTCCGGCTCACCCCCTGGCACAACGACTCCGTCTCGGATCCCAGTGGCGAAGCCATCTATTTGCGCGATGAAGAATCGGGCAGATTCTGGTCCCCGACGCCGCAGCCGGCACGTGGGCCACACACCTACGTCGTGCGCCACGGATTCGGCTACAGCATCTTCGATACCACCGACGAGGGCCTGACGACGGAGCTGATGGTCTATGTGGCGGTCGACTCGCCGGTCAAGTTCTACAAGCTCAAGATCACCAACCACTCGGGCCGTCCGCGAAAACTGTCGGTCACCGGCTACTGGGAACTGGTCCTCGGCGACGCACGGAGCAAGTCGTTGCTGCACGTGGTGACCGAGACCGATCCGGCCAGCGGCGCGGTTCTCGCCCGCAACGTCTACAGCCCCGAGTTCGGGGACCGGGTGGCGTTTGTCAACTGCAGCGAAGCGAACCGCTCGTTGACCGGCGACCGCACCGAGTTTCTGGGCCGCAATGGCCAACTGGCCAGCCCCGCGGCCATGCGGCGCGTGCGGCTCTCGGGCCGCGTCGGGGCGGGCTACGATCCGTGCGTCGCCCTGCAAACGCCGCTGACCGTGGAAGACGGACAAGAGCGGATCGTCACGTTTACGATCGGCGCCGCGCGCGGAGCGGCCGAGGCCAAGGCCCTGGCGCAGCGGTTCCGCAGCGTCGACAGCGCCCATCGGGCGATCGAGGGCGTATGGGATTATTGGAGCCGGACGCTGGGCGTGGTGCATCTGGAAACGCCCGACCCGTCGGTCAATTTCCTGGCCAACGGTTGGCTCGTCTATCAGACGCTGGCCTGCCGCATGTGGGCCCGCTCAGGGTTTTATCAATCGGGCGGAGCGTTCGGGTTCCGCGACCAACTGCAGGACGCGATGGCCTTGGTCCATGCCCAGCCGCAGTTGTTCCGCGAGCACCTGCTGCGCGCCGCGGCCCGGCAATTCCGCGAAGGCGACGTCCAGCACTGGTGGCATCCGCCCGAGGGACGCGGCGTACGGACGCATTTCTCCGACGATTACCTCTGGCTGCCCCTGGCCATCTGCCGCTATGTCGGCACGACCGGCGACACGGGCGTGCTGGACGAGCGAGTTCCCTTCCTGAATTCGCGGCCCTTGCGCGAGGACGAGGAATCCAACTACGACCTACCGCAAGTGACGGACGACGACGCCACGCTGTACGAGCACGGCGTCCGCGCGCTCGATCGCGGGTTGCGGTTCGGCCAACACGGTCTGCCGTTGATGGGCTGCGGCGACTGGAACGACGGCATGAATCTGGTCGGCCAGGAAGGCCGCGGCGAGAGCGTGTGGCTGGCGTTCTTCCTGTTTCACGTGCTGACGCAGTTCGCCGCCCTGGCGCGCCAACGCGGCGACGTGGCCCTGGCGGATCGGTACACGGTCGAAGCCAGCCGATTGCGTGGAAGCATCGACGAGCACGGCTGGGACGGCCAGTGGTATCGCCGGGCCTACTTCGACGACGGCACGCCACTGGGCTCGGCCGAGAACGAAGAATGCCAGATCGACGCCATCTCGCAGAGCTGGTCGGTGCTCTCCGGCGCCGGCACGCCCGAGCGAACCGAAGCCGCGATGGCCAGCGTCGATCGCCGCCTGGTCCGCCGGGACGACCGTCTGATCCTGCTGCTCGATCCGCCGTTCGACAAATCGGATCTGAATCCGGGCTACATCAAAGGCTACGTACCCGGCGTGCGGGAAAACGGAGGCCAGTACACGCACAGCGCCATTTGGACCGTCATGGCCGCGGCCGCGCGGGGGGACAGCGAGCGAGCGTGGGAGCTGTTCCGGCTGATCAATCCCGTCTCGCACGGCACGACGCCGGCGGACACCGCCAAGTACCGCGTCGAGCCGTATGTCGTGGCCGCCGACGTCTATGGCATCCAGCCGCATACGGGCCGCGGCGGCTGGACGTGGTACACCGGATCGGCCGGCTGGATGTACCGGCTGATCATCGAATCGCTGCTGGGCCTGCACATCGAGGTCGACAAGCTGCGCATCGCGCCGTGCCTGCCGGCCGAATGGACCGAGTTCAAGATCCACTACCGCTATCGCGGAACCTTCTATCACATCACCATCCACCACCACGGCCCCAACGCCACCGTCAGCCGCCTGACGTTGGACGGCGCCGAACAACCCGACGATTTCATCACCCTGATCGACGACGGCCAAGACCACCAAATCGAAGTCGAAATGCAGAGCACCGTCGTTTCCCAACAGGCTTAGAGTCTGTCAGAAAAGGGGTCTGACCCTCTCCGGGCACACCGTATTTTTCGAGTTTTCAGCGTGCCCTCCAAAGGGTCAGACCCCTTTTCTGAC
>REEF01000619.1 GCA_007695205.1 Planctomycetaceae bacterium | reverse complement strand
GCGAGACAAACGGCTGGCGGATCGGGAGCTGGTGCAGCGCGCTCGAATTTTGAGGCAGATGACTCGAGGAACGCCCACGCTGTTCATCATGAACGACCGTCCCGACTTGGCCGTTTTGGCCGATGCTGACGGCGTGCATGTTGGCCAGGAGGAATTGACCGTGCAAGACGTCCGGCAGATCCTCGGGCCCCATCGACTGGTCGGCGTATCCACCCATACGGTCCCGCAGGTCAGGCAAGCGATCGCGGACGGGGCAGACTACATTGGGTGTGGACCTACGTTTCCGTCGATCACCAAGGCCTTCACGAACTTTTCAGGCCTGACGTTTTTGCGACAGGCAGCGAGTCAAACCAGACTCCCGGCCTACGCCATTGGGGGTATTCAGTTGGACAACTTGAATCAGGTGATCGAAAGCGGGTTTCAGCGAGTCGCCGTGGGAGCGGCGATCGTCGATTCGGACGACCCGACCCAATCCGTTGCCATGTTCCGGGCCGCTTTGGCCGACGACGACTAAGCACCCGGCCAGGAGTTTCTTGTCAATCAAGGTAGCCATGCATGGGTGACGTGGGCGGGGTCGGGAGTCGTTTTCTGCCAACGACGAACCCTATGGAAACGAGTTTGCCCGAAAACGACTCCCGACCCCTTCCGTCGATTCCACCAAGAAATTCCTGGCCGGGTGCTTAGCATCGCTGTCAAAGAACCGATACCAAAGAAAACGGGACCTCTTTTACAAGAGGTCCCGTATCGAATGGTTCTGATCCGATCCGTTTGCTTACGCGCTTTTGGTCTGCGGCGTAGGCATACGGATCACCTGGTTGCGTCCGGACAGAAAGTCTTCATCGATCTGGTACGTGATGCCTTCCTGTTCGTCGGGCAAATCGTACATGATGTCCAACATGGCCTCTTCGACGATCGATCGAAGTCCCCGAGCTCCGGTGCCCTTGGCCATCGCTCGTTGCGCGATGGTGCGTAGGGCCTGTTCGGTGAACTCTAATCGGCAGTTCTCCATCTCGAACAGACTCTGGTACTGTCTGATCAACGCGTTTCGAGGCTCGGTCAGCACCTGGATCAGCCCGGCTTCGTCCAGGGGCGTCAACGCGGAGACCACGGGCAGGCGTCCCACCAATTCAGGAATCAGACCGTATTGGAGCACATCGTCCGAATTGGCCTGAGCCAACAGTTCGGCCGTAGTGGCTTCGTTGCGGCTCGCAGAAGCCTGGCCGAAACCCATCGTACGCCGTCCCAATCGTTTGCGAACGATGTCATCGATACCCACGAACGTCCCGCCACAGATGAACAGGATTTCGCTGGTATCCATCTGGATATACTGCTGTTCAGGATGTTTCCTGCCGCCTTGCGGGGGAACATTGGCAACGGTGCCTTCCAGCATTTTCAGCAGCGCTTGCTGGACCCCTTCGCCGGAAACATCACGCGTGATCGACACGTTCTGGCTGGTCTTGCCGATTTTGTCGATTTCGTCGATGTACAAGACGCCTCGCTGAGCCGCTTCGAGGTCGAAATCCGCCGCATGCAGCAGTTTCAGCAAGAGGTTTTCCACGTCCTCGCCTACGTACCCCGCCTCGGTCAACGTTGTGGCATCCCCGATCGCGAACGGGACATTCAGAATGCGGGCCAACGTTCGAGCCAGCAAGGTCTTGCCCGAACCGGTAGGACCGATCAGCATAATATTCGACTTTTCCACCTCGACATCCGACCCTTGCCAGGACAGCGATAGCCGTTTGTAGTGGTTGTGCACCGCGACAGCCAACGCCTTCTTCGAGGCCTGCTGGCCGACGACGTATTGATTCATCTGAGCCACGATCTCTCGCGGTGTCGGGATCTCGTTGAACAGCTTTTTCGACGGTCCGCGCCGCCGTTTTTCCTGTTCGAGGATCGATTGGCACAGATCGATACATTCGCCGCAGATGTAAACATCACCAGGCCCCTCAACAAGAGGGCCAACGTCCCGGTAGCTCTTACGACAGAACGAGCAGAAGGCGTTCTTCTTCGTGGTGCTGCCGCTGCGCCGACCGCCACCTAACTCCTTTCCTGCGGGCATACATACTCCTTTTCGAGAATCCGCTTGAGCTGCCCGTTCTTCAGGCGAGCGAAGCGGTGAGAAAACTCCAAGGTGTTGCTCGAATCAGTCGACGTCGATCCTTTTCGCCGTCGACTGTAGGTGGCTTCCCTGTCCGCATACGTCGAGCTGCAAAACTTGCTTCGTAACTTTCATATCGCATGCCAAAGGCATCCTGAGCCAATGAAGATTCCTGTAACGGAGCAACCGGCACAACCCTAGGAAATCAGATGCTCGACGCAACGATTTCCCTGACACTAACCCGAATTGTCCGATTTATCGGAACCCAGCTCGTCTTGAAGCTTTTCACCCAGCACCGATTTGATGTTTTTGAACTCCGCCTGACTCACGCTACCCGAGTCGCGTAGATTGCGAAACTCCGTCAACAATTCGTTGGCTGACGTCCTGTCGTCCCGCTGCCATCTTCGGCAACTGTGCACGAAGAAGATCGCCACGACGATCAAGGCCACCAACACGGCCGTCCAAATGACGGCCTGTGCCGGAGGGGAAAGCAAGAATTCCGCCATGGTCAACGCTTCTGGCTCCGCTAGTCCGACGCTTCCGGGGCACCACAATTCCTGTGCAATGCCCCATTATGCGCGTCGACCGCTCTCAAGTCCAGATTCGACGTCCGTTTCTTCTGCCCCCGTGCAAAAAAAATCCATTTTTGGCGATCACGCTCAACAATCCGCAACCCGCTCGGTTTCGTCGTGATCCGCTGGCGGTTAAAATTCGTACGGTCGATCCACCAGGTTGGTTCACGTTCGCAGGGGATTTGCAGGAATGAAAAAATTAGAACAGCTATCACGAGTGCTCGAAACTGGAATCGTCGCCGTCATCCGTGCCAGCAGTGGCGATCTGCTGGTCGATGTGGCTCAAGCTCTGCTGGCCGGCGGTGTCGACGTGATGGAAGTCACCTTCACCGTGCCCAAAGCGGTTGAAGTGCTGGAGCGGGTCCGCGACAAACTGGGGGACCGCGTTCTGTTGGGCGCCGGTACCGTTCTCGATACCGAAACGGCTCGAGCCGCCCTGCTGGCCGGCGCGGAGTTCATCGTATCACCGTCCACCAATCTGGATGTTATCAGGATGTGCCAACGGTACGACAAACTGGTCATGCCGGGCGCACTCACGCCAACCGAAGTGGTGTCTGCGTGGGAGGCTGGGGCTGACATCGTCAAAATCTTCCCCTCAGACTTGACTGGTCCGAAGTACCTGAAGGCCTTGCACGGACCGTTACCGCAGGTGCTTCTTATGCCTACCGGGGGGGTCGACTTGAATACGGCAGCCGATTTCCTGCGATCTGGGGCTTGCGCGCTGGGGATCGGAGGTTCGTTGGTGGAAAAGTCAGCCGTCAACAGCGGTGATTTCGCGAGGATCGAGTCGTTGGCTCGACAGTACCGAGCCATCGTCACCGAGACCCGAGCCTAAGCTCTGTCAGACGCCCTTTCTGACAGAGCCTAGGCCGTTCGATCCGACGTTTCCCCTGCCAATCGCGGTCTTCGCTCGTATTTCCATGAACTTTGCCGCAACATCCGGCCGATAAATGAGTTACGTTACGCCTTGCGCCTAGGTGCCGGTACTCCTACGAGGGGAGCGTATTGCATGAGCGCCCGAGTCCCTGGCATGGCGCTGGTGTTGCTGACGGCGGCTGCAACAATCGCCCAGTCACAGGACTCAGCGTCATCGCCTGAACAGCCCGATTATCCAAGAACGGCCACAGTACACCGTCCTTCCCAGGGGTTTGTACCTGAGGTGGCGGCTGTCTATCATCGACATCAGGTGTTTGCGATTCCCTTCGCAATCAATCAGAATTCTCCGACGCCGATGGATATCATCCTGTACGTGTCCGCCGATCTGGGCGCCACTTGGGATGCTTATTCACGTCAACCTATCTCGCAAAAGCAGTTCGTCTTTCGGGCGGGAAAGGACGGCGAGTACTGGTTTACATCGCAGTTGATCGGTGCCGGCGTAGCGACGCCCAATCCGGGTGCGTTCGCTCCTCAGTTGAGAATCATCGTAGATACCCAAGCGCCGCGATTGATGCTGGATGCAAAATCCGAGCCGAGCGGTATGGTCCAGGTGACCTGGGAAGCCCACGATGAATCTCTGCTACCCGAGAAGGTGGTTTTGCAGGTGCAGAACAATCCGGGACAGCCCTGGAAGCCGCTGGAATTACAATCGCCCGCGACGGATCCCTTGCAACGCACGATGCGCGGGGAAACGCGGTTCCAACCGGATCGAGGCGCCACGCTGGTCACGGTTCGCTTGGAAGCGCGCGACGCAGCGGACAACGTGGCGGAATTGACTCGCCGTCTGTTTCTTCCCCTGAATATCACCTCGGCATTCGGCTCCCCAGCGGCACCCCAACCGACCTCCGAGGTTCCGGCGGACCCCTTCGCTCAGCACGGGTTCGCGGCAAACCAACCCGAACAGCCGGCCGAATTGAATCTCCCGCCACCGCCGTCGGGCCAGCATCCGGTGTTCGAGCAAGCAGATCCGCCATCGGCTCGGTCGACTCCCTCCGACCGCCCGTCGGCGTCTCCACCGCCATCCGATGCTTTATCGCAGGATCCACCGCCTGCTTCGGACCCGTCCGCTGTGGCGTGGCCCAGTCGCGAGACAAACGAAGAGTTTCGCGATTCGGTTCCGGTCCGGGACGTGTCGAGCAGCCGCTCGATGAATGCGGAGCACCCGGCGGATGACCCGGTGTCGGAAACGAAGCCTTTGGTCGATTCCAATCCTTTCCCGGAGGGCGAGCGTCCGAGAATGACCAACTCCAAACGCTTCAACTTGGACTACTCGATCGATGCGGTCGGGCCTCAAGGCGTCGAGAAAGTCGAATTGTGGGTGACTCGTAACGGCGGCCAGGACTGGGAGTTCTGGTCGGCGGACGAGGACCGTGAGAGTCCGATGTTGGTCGAGGTCCAGGAAGAGGGGATCTACGGTTTCCGCATCGTGATCGTCGCCAAGAACGGGCTGACCAGCCAGGCGCCTCGACCGGGCGATCCAGCGGATTTGTGGGTGGGCGTGGATACCACGCGGCCCGTCGTCGAAATCACCTCGGCTGCGTACGGCCAAGGGGAATACGCAGGACATCTGGATATCCGCTGGAACGCCGTCGACTCGGGATTCGGCGCCCGACCGATCACCCTGCTGTTCAGCGACCAGTCGCAAGGCCCTTGGAACACCATCGCGTCCGGGTTGCCCAACTCGGGGCAGTACTACTGGCGGGTCGATGCCCGCGTCCCTGAGAAGTTTTATTTGAAGATCGAGGCACGGGACGAGGCCGGCAATCTGGGCGAAGCGCAATTGACCGAGCCGATCCATTCCGCAGGCTTGTCGCCGCGAGGGCGGATACGAAACGTCGAGGCAGTCGATTAGGTTCGGCAAAGAAACCAAAAGATCGTCGCCTGGATGCTCCGGACGTTGGGCTTGCATACCGCGCTGATCACCTGATCGTCACCTGATCGTCACGATGGGGCGCCTGGGATGTTCGGTAGGCCAGATGATCTGATCCAAGCGGTCAGGCCAGCGGATGCGCAACGTCTGTTGATGATCGTCGCGTTGCATCTCGATCTCCGGATCGGCAACATCGCCCGGCAGGGGAAGTAGCAGGGCAGCAAACTCCGGCTGGTCGGTCGTCGCCTGGAATTCGATGCGTTGGTGGCCATCGTACTGGGTGACCTGGTGTTGCAGCGGTGTCGAAGCTGTCAAATGCAACGTCATCCGCGGCGCATCGCTGGCCGGTTCGCGTCGGACCCACTGCATGGGCGAGGTGATTCGAGCGTCTTTGGCCAGCAAGGTAAGATGCTCCGGCGACTGGAGCCATGGCGCATCCTCGTCGCGGCCCGCTGGGATGATCGCCACTCGTTCCAACTGGGCGGCTGTCTCGCGGGTGAACAAGCGCAGAGTATGCTCACCCGGTTCCAGATGGTACCGCACGGGCCGGGACTCGACGCCTGCAACGATCTTGCCCCATGTCCATTGACGGCGAGCCGGGCAATGCCAATCGAAGCGTGGATGATCGTTGACCTGGACGAAAAACGAATCCGACTGCGAGGCCACTTCGCCCGCGGCCCGTACTCGGCCCCAAAACTCGTACTCGCCGGCTTCGGTGATCGAGAACGTCCAGACGGCCGAGCCGCGACCGGAGGCATCCTCGGGCGTCTCGATCCACGTGATACGGCGGGCGTCATCCGGCAGTAATCGGGCACTTCCCTCTTCGGTAAAGCGGACCTGCATCATGGCAGGCGTATGCATCATCCAGGTGTACTCGCGAACCTGGTCGTCTTTTCGAATGTCGTCCAGAATCACCGCATAAGCGGGCGTTTCGGCGGATGGTCGGATGAACAACGCGTGACGCCGCGCCCACTGGACCACCGCTCCCGGTTCGTCGTGGTGATTGCGACGGTAGGCCTCGGTCGCGTCGGCCAGCGCATAGCCGTACTGCGGACCATCGTGGTACTCGACCAGGCATCCACTGGTGCCTCGTCCCGCTCCGCTTCGAGCCATGCCCTGGCCATCGATCAACACGCAACTGTGTGCGACGGTCTGGTCACGGCCGCCGGGCAAGCCCGTGTTGCCATAGCCGGAATCGATGCTCCACCGTTGCCCCAGGCCGTAAAGAGTAAAGTGGCCCTCATCGGCCTGGTTATGCGTTACGGGATAGTAGGGCCCGGCTTCGATGGAGAACATCACATCGTGGCTGTCCCAACCGGTCCGCCAAATGGCAAGGCCTCGACCTTCGAACAGTTGGGCCAGTGGTTGTCCGGCTTCCTGCGGTTCGACCGGCTGGACCTGATTGGCCCACAGGATCTGGAACGCGGATCGCCCCGTACCGGCTCGGTCCCATACCCATCGCGCCAGTCCGTTTTGATGAGCTTCGGCCAGCAACAGCAGCGTCGGATCGCCGAACCCGCTGTAGTTGGCATTGTTGCGGGCGTCAAAGACCGATTCTCCCGGCAGCAGCGACATGGCATAGAAGCCGGGCAGACCTTGCAGATGAGGATGCTGTATCAAATCCCGACCGTCCGTTCGGCGCAATGCATCGGCAAAACGAAGCGCATTGCTCAATCCATAGACCCCGTAACTGGTGCCCTCGACGTAGGCTCCGCGAGCGTCGAAACCACTTTGGAACCAGAGCTCGATCTGATCGGCGCAAAAGGCGATCCAGTCGGGGGCTTCCTCGGGGTAGAATTCCTGGAGCGAAAGAGCCAGCATACCCGCAGCGCCCATGCCCACGCCCATGAAGTTGTGATAAGGCCGCCACCAGGTTCGTTCGCGAGAGACTTCGGCGATCATGTGACGCACGTACTCAGCACTGGTCTCGGCCCAAACCGCCTTCTGTTCGGGCGTCATCGCTTCGCCCAACCAATCGTAACCGATCGCCAGCCCCCGCATGATGTCGCCTCGAGCCCCGGCAAAACCTTTCCCGATTTCCGGGTCGGTGACAGGCAGTTCACGACTGGCCGCGTCCAGCAGCAATACCCCGTGCCGCGCGAATCGTTCGTCGCCGGTGATCTGGTAGGCAAGCCCCAGCGTCTCCATCCAGTCGGTCAACCGCCGTCCGAAGTAGTGCCCCAGAATCTGCACTCGCCACTCGCGTTCCGGGCGCTTCGCCACGGCTTCAGGGTCCGCGTAATGGCGCGATGTCGGGTCGCAAAAATCCTCGGCACGCTCACGGAGATGTTGCCAAACCTCGGCTTCCGAACCTTGCTGGACGGTCGCCTGCAATCGCGGAAGATCGTCTTTGGAAAACCACAGTGCGGGCTGAGCGTGAATCTCTGGGCAACTGACTGCTATCAGCAGCAAAACGAACCCCAAAAACCTCATCGTGAAACTCCTTAACGAAAACCATGGACTCGCCGATTGTAACCTGTTCTTTGTGACGTTGACAACATCGTCGCCTGGCGATTGCAGCAGCCTGGAAAGAGGGGGGGGCGTGTTCCCGATCAAACCAAACGAGAGGCAAACGCGGTCCAATTCAAAACTACCAAGGAAAAGCACGTCGGTGGGATCTTGGCCACGCTGTCGGAATTGTACCGGGGCCGCCCAGTGACTTCGGAGCGGATCGGTCAGGCCTACGGCATGGGCCATCACCTGCGTATGTCGACATGCTCGGCCAACAAGTGGTTTCCACTCCACCGTAACCATCGCGCAGCGCCAGCTCGTGCTCTTGCTGCACCAACTGCAAGTGCTGCTTCAGTGGTTCGACTCCCCGCTCCGCGTCGAAAAACGCTTGCTCATTCGAGTTCACGTGGATAGAATTACGGAATCTTGAAGCGTTTTACGCCGCCAATATACCCGCCAGCCCAAGATTCCAGCCGTCGTATGGGCGGTAGAATTAGAAGTTCGTCGATTCAACCGCTAGACCGCTGGAAACTGATCGGTGATTCGGTTGAGGGCGCCGGCGCTGCGAGTGTGGTGGCGGGCGCTGGCCTGCCGGGACCGTTCCCGGCCGGTGGTGATGCCGGTCGCGTGGTGTTGTGGTATTATCAATCATGAGGAGAATCGCATGACCGCAGACCATTTTGAGGACACCGTCACGACGCTGATTGAGCGGATACCGTTTCAGGTTTTCAAAGTGGAACTGAACACGGGTGAGCAAATCGAGATCGACCACTCCCGTGCCATCATTGTGCGCGACGGCAGAGCTGTGTTCCTGGGACCTGGGGGAACGCTCCACTTGTTCGATCACGAGAGTGTGAACCAGGTCATCGTCGAACCGGTAGGTACGAACGTTTAGTCACGCCGAACCATCCGATATACGCGAGGTGGCGGCGACGTGCTCGCCAGTGGTTGAATCACGCGTGCCGACCACGATTCGCAGTTCCGGATCGTCGGAGTCCCCATCCCGATGTTCAATCTGCACCAGTCACCCCGCTTCCGCGCCGTAGCGAGTGCGGCGCAAGACGGTCACCTCATGGCTGAAGAACGGGTGAAAACGATAAACAATCCTCGCCGAACCTAGTTGGCAGGCAGTGTGTGGATACGTTACGACACAGTTTCGCCACGAGCATGTTGGAAGCGGGAGTCGATGTGCTGACGATCA
>REEF01000920.1 GCA_007695205.1 Planctomycetaceae bacterium | reverse complement strand
ATGAACTCTTTGGCGTGGAAACATTTCATGGCTAGCCCCCTTTTGCAATTGGAACGAAACGTTGATCACGGTCGTCATTCGAACGACCGCCTTCACTCTTTCCACCAACCGTCATCTTATCATGGGGCATCCAGGGCGCCAAATCTCAGGTCCTCGGAACGGCTTCGTCGTTCAGCCGCTTACGCACCCGGCCAGGTCTTTCTTGGTGGAATCGGCGGAAGGGGTCGGGAGTCGTTTTCGGGCAAGCTTGTTTCTATAGATTTAGTCGTTGGCCGAAAACGACTCCCGACCCCGCCCGCATCACCCATGCAAGGCTACCTTCATTGACAAGAAACTCCTGGCTAGGTGCTTACTACGGCGCCGATCTGCCAATTGTCCACTTCCATGGCGCGCAGCATGCGCTGAATCGCTTCGGCGTAGTACGAGCTGACTACCAAGACCAGCCCGATGCCCATGTTAAAGACGCGAGCCATCTCGTCATCTTCGATCTGGCCCAGACCCTGCAACCAGGAAAACACGGGAGGCATCGGCCATGCACGATGGTCGATATCGAGCCGTAGCCCAGGTGGTACGATCCGCTCGAGGTTCTCGCGCAATCCTCCCCCGGTAATGTGCGCGATCCCATGGACAACGTTTTTGACCTTGTAGTACCTCAGCACTTGGCGAAGTGGTTGCACATAGATCCGTGTCGGGGTCAACAAGGCCTGGCCCACCGTTTGCCCCAGCTCTTCAATGTGCCGATCTACGCTCAGACCGGCTAGGTCGAAGACAACCTTTCGTACCAGGCTGTACCCGTTGGAATGCAAGCCGCTGGATGCGAGCCCGATCAGCGTGTCCCCTGCGCTGATAGCGCGACCATCGATCAGATTCCTGCGTTCTACGACGCCCACACAGAACCCCGCCAAGTCGTAATCTCCCCGACGGTAAAGGTCCGGCATGATCGCCGTTTCGCCGCCCAGCAGGTCACAATCCGCTGTGATACAACCATCGCTGATCCCGCGGACGATCTGTTCCAGCAACGGCGGATCGTCGTGGGACATCGCGACGTAATCCAAAAAGAATAAGGGCTCCGCACCACAGCAGATCGCGTCGTTGACGCTCATCGCCACCAGATCGATCCCCACCGTGTCGTGCCGCCCACATAGCTGAGCCACTTTCAGCTTGGTGCCTACGCCGTCGGTACACGAGACCAGGACGGGATCGGTGTACCGCCGCGCGAACAGTGGGCTGTCAAAGTCCAACTGGAACAGACCGGCGAATCCGCCATCTAGCTTCAAGGTTCGCGGCGAAAACGTACGATGCATCAGCTTGGGCAGCCGAGCCATCGACTGGGCGTAGACGTCCAGATCCACTCCCGCGTCCTTGTACGTCGCCTTGCTCATCCCCCTCACGCCCTTTCCTGGTGGCCAAGTCTGAAAAGCTGGAATTTTAAGAGCCGCAGGGGCCGACTGTCAACGCGACACCCTTATCCCACGTCAATCGCGGACCCGGATTGGCCAAGAAACGGACGCCAGACATGATAGCGTGGGTTGCCCAGCTTGATGTGCAGCAAGGGATGAGAAGCGGGGCGATTCGGATGGCGACGCAATTCCATACCCGCCTCGGTCGGCGTACGATCGCCTTTGCGGGAATTGCACGTCAAGCAACAAGTGACAACGTTCTCCCATTCGGTCGCACCCCCACGGCTCCGCGGAACCACATGATCAAAGCTCAGCAGATGGGGTGGAAAGCTCTGGCCACAATACTGGCAGCAGTGAGCGTCCCGAGCGAAAACGTTTTTTCGATTCAGCCGCACATGCTGGCGGGGCAAGCGGTCGAAATGCAACAAGCGGATGACTCGCGGTATCTGGATGCGCAAATTCACGGTACGAATCCAATCGTTCTGCTGACCGTCGCCGTTTTCCTGCTGGTTGTCCCTGACAAACATGCTCCACTGACACCAGGAATCGAAGTCAAAATTGGCATAGGTGCCATTGTCGATATGAATCACTTCGGCCGCGGATCGGTACAGCATGACGAACGCCCGCCGCACATTCACCACGCGGACGGCCAGATACGAGCGGTTCAGAACCAATACACTGGAATGCAATACTCCGTTTCCGTTCGACTCGATCATGAAAGCACCGATATCTCTGAGCACTTCCCTTTGAATTCGATTTTTATATCGCCAGTACCGCTGCAAAAATGACCACAACCACCGCGATCAAAAAGGCAAACAGAGTCAGCACCGTCTGGATCATCCCGAGGATCCGGCCGGCTTGGGTCAACCCGCGTCCGCTCGGATCCATCCGTCCTTGATCCATTTCCCGCAAATCCTTGTTGCCCATCACCCAGGCGAAAGCGCCCACCAAAAAACACCCAAATGCCCAGCCCAGGATCCCCAGAACCAAGATTAATACACCACGATGTGGAGTTTGGTTCCCCCTAATTCCTGGCGCAATCGAGCTTGTTGACGCGTTCGCCCACGGCGGTTCGTCATCCCGATCGGCGAACGGATTTCTCTGCGGTTGCCCCACGGGGGATGCTGATGATGCGACGGCTGCGGCCGCGTTGTCTGGAATAACATAGTTGTCTGGAACAACGTAGATCGTGTTGCACATCGGGCAACGAGCCTGACGACCAGCGTGCTCGTCGCCGACTCGCAGCAACCTGCCACAACCCGGACAGTTCATTTCGATAGGCATGAGACAAAACTTTCTAGCCGCCGTGAATCGCTTCCAGAAACCGGTATCAAAGTAAGCTTTGTCTGAAAAGGGGTCTGACCCTTTGGAGGGCACGCTGAAAACTCGGATAATACGGTGTGCCCGGAGAGGGTCAGCCCCCTTTTCAGACAAAGCCTAGTCTCTTCGGCGATTGTCAAGTTTACTTGAACGGGCAGGTCGATTCAACGATGGTTGATCAAGGCGGGGCAAACGTGGCCGAATTGCACAAGAACTGTATTCATCATCGCGTTATCGGCGGCAGGACACCCCCATCTGATGTACCGCATTTCGAGGGCGATCATCGCGGAAAGCTCCTTGACTTGGTTTTCACGGCCGCGCGGTTGCGTTAGAATGTAAGGCTTCCGAACCACTGTCGATTTTAGAAGGGGGACCGTCGTGATAGCCATCCGATCCATCGTCTTCTTGTGCTCGCTGTTTTTGACGATCCCTGCGGGGTTGACCGCTGAACGTCCGAACATCGTGTTTTTCTTCACGGACGACCAGACGTCCGACACGCTGGGTTGTTACGGTCATCCGATCGTCCAGACGCCGAATCTCGATGCACTCGCCGCACGCGGGACACGATTCGACAATGCGTTTGTCAGCCAGTCGATCTGCTGGGTCAGCCGCACCAGCATCCTGACCGGTCTGACGGGTCGCAGTTACGGAACACCGGAGAATCCGGACCTGACACGGCCCGACGTGGCAGAGACGCTGTATTCTGATTTGCTTCGCGAACACGGTTATCGCACCGGCTTCTACGGCAAGTGGCACGCCAGGATGCCCAAGGGCCACAGGCCGGCCGATCATTTCGATGAGTTCGAGAACATCTCCCGCAACCCCTTTTTCAAAACTCAGCCCGATGGCAGCCTGATTCACGAGACGGACTTGATCGTGGACCGCGGGATCGAGTTCGTGCGGCAGCAACCGAAAGACCGGCCGTTTGCGCTGAACCTATGGTTCAACGCGTGTCATGCGGAGGATGGTGATCGGCGACCCGGCCTGCATTTCGCTTGGCCGCAAAGCGCCGATGGGATGTATGAAGACGTTCGCATGCCCCTGCCTCGATTGCACGACCCGGCCATTTTCGAGGCCTTGCCGGAACCGTTCCAAACCAGCATCACCCGCGAGCGTTATTTTTGGCGTTGGAACACCGACTGGAAATTCCAGACGAACATGCGAGCCTACCTGAGGATGGTCAGCGGGATCGACGCCGCGATCGGCCGCTTTATGGATGCGTTGGACGAGGCCGGTCTTGCGGACAACACGATCATCGTCTATTCGGCCGACAACGGCTTTCACATGGCCAACCGCGGCTTGGCGGGCAAGTGGTCGCATTTCGATGAATCGATCCGGGTCCCGTTGATCATCACCGATCCGCGCGTCCCGCCGTCCGAGCAGGGAAAGGTCTCCGATGCGTTCGCCTTGAACCTGGATTTCCCCTCCACCTTCTTGGATTGGGCCGGTGTGCCGATTCCGGAACACTATCAAGGCCGCAGTCTTCAACCGATCCTCGTCGGCCAAACGCCCGCAGACTGGCCCACCGAAACGTTTCACGAGCACTTTGCCGTGCGTCACCGCATCCCGGCTTGGGAGGGGCTGCGTAACGAACGATTCAAATATGCTCGCTACTTCGATCATGATCTTGAATTCCTGCACGATCTGGAGAACGATCCGGATGAACTGGTCAACCTGGCCGACGACCCGGCCCACGCCGCGACGCTGCAAGCGATGCGCGAGCGAACCGTAGCGGTCGTCGCCGAGTTGGGCGGCCCCCTGCCGCCGATGCGTGGCGAGTTCCAGGCCTCGACCGTGCCTCACCCCGTCGCTTCGGCGGCCGTGACCGTCCGGCCAGGTCCCGACGGTTTTGTGAATCTGTTCAACGGCAAGAATCTCAACGGCTGGTCCGGCGATCCGCAGTTCTGGTCCGTCGAAGATGGTGCGCTGACCGGCCGGACCGACGGTTCGTTGAAGAGGAACCGTTTTATCAGTTGGATGGGCTCGACGATCCGTAACTTCGATCTGCGAGTCCAGGTCAAGATCAGCGCCGGCGGCAACAGCGGGCTGCAGTACCGCGGTATCCCTCGTCCCGATCTAGGCCTCGATATGGTGACCGGCTATCAATGCGACATCGTCGCCGATCGCCCTGACTACAACGGTATGTTGTACGAGGAAAGAGGGCGTCGCATTTTGGCGCACACGGGCGAACGCGTGATCGTGGACCCCGAGGGAAGGTCGTGGATCGTCGGCCGTATGCCGGTCCAGGAGTTCCCGCCGGATCAGTGGCACGAATATCGAGTGCTGGTGGAAGGCAACCATCATCGGCATTGGATCAACGGACACCAGACCGCCGACCTGATCGATCTGGATGAAACGGGCCGATCGCTGGAAGGCGTGCTGGCCATGCAGGTTCACGTCGGACCGGCCATGACCGTCCAGTTCAAGAACATCCGCATCCAGCACCTGCCCGACGACCTGCCATTGCTGCAAGCCGAAGACCATCCGATCCCGGTAGGTTCGCCCGGTGTCCGCCCCCAAGGCAAACTGCCCAAAGACTGGCAGCCGCCCATTTACGAGAAGTAAACGCTCGGTTAGACTGCTTTCGATCAGCCAATTGCCGATGTGCACTCGACAGGAAGAAAGCGGGAACGACCGTTGATGACACGTCCACAACCGGTAGGAGTGTAAGGGAACATGAGCCAAGTGACGCCTTCGTCAGGCCGCCCCGATCTACGGATTGTCTCGCCCTGCGACAAGGAGACTTGTAGCGGCGAGGTGGTGGCGGTCGAAACGGAGTATTCGACCGAGATTTTTGTGCGGTGCGCGCCATTGCGAGGCGAGGCGGCTGAATTGGATTTCGAAGGGCAGGTGCGGCGATTCTACAATTGCTTGCCGCGTTTGCTCAGTCGCGGCGGTGGGGACTGGAAAGACGTGGTTCTGGAACGAGCCTTCTTCCACGACTTTGACCGCGACTGGGAAACGTTGCGCCGAGTCCGGCAGGAAGCCTACGCGTGCGGTGATGTGGCCGCAGGCGATCTTCCGGCACTGACGTGCATCCGCCAGCCCCCGTGCCACCAGCCGCAGAAGGTCGAATTGCAGGTGTATGCGGTGGTGCCCAAGGAGCCCGAATCGGTCACGGTCCAAACTCGCGTCGATCCCAAAACACGGGCCACCATCAAACTGGTCACGATCGGCGGACGCCGTCATCTGTACATCGCCGATATCCAAGGCATCGACCGCACTTCGTCAACCGCCATCGGGTTTCGCGAACAGAGCGATCGCATGTTCGCCAATGCGGCCAAGCTGCTGGAACCGTTCGGGATCAAATTCACCGAAGTGCTGCGGACCTGGTGCTACCTGAAAGAAATCGATGACGATTACGCAGAATTCAATCTGTCCCGCAACGCTTTTTTCGCCGAACAAGGTGTCACGCGGCTGCCCGCCAGCACCGGAATCCGAGCCGGGTTGTGGCCGGATCAGGCACTGTGTGGGATGGATCTGTACGCGCTGCTGGATACCCAAGGCGTTGGCATCCAGGTGATGCATACGCCGACACTGAACGAAGCCGACGAATACGGTTCCTCGTTCTCGCGTGGCATGAAGATCGATCTGCCCGAAAAGACCGTCCTGCATATCTCGGGAACGGCCAGCATCGACGAATCTGGCCAGACGGTGCATGTGGGTGATGCCAAGAAGCAGCTGGAACGGATGCTGCTGAACGTCCGCGAATTGTTGCAACATCAAGGGGCGTCCTTCGAAGACGTGACCCAGATCGCGACGTTCCTGAAACAGGCCGAAGACTACGAGCTGTGCCAACAGTTGTTGCGACAGTGGGGGATCCGTCACGTGCCGAACACCCTGGTCGAAGCGGGCGTCTGCCGCCCGGAACTGTTGTGCGAGATGGAGGCCATTGCGATCCTGCCCAAGTGAGGCGGCGATCGATGCAGCAACCAAGAACAAAAAGGAACGAAGCCCATGCCAAAGACCAACCGCCGTAAATTTGTCCTGGCATCGCTGACGGTTCTGGCGCTGCCGCGCCGAGGCTCGACGGCCGAGCAACCTGGGCTGCGTTTCGGACTGGTAACCGATGCGCACTACGCAGACTACGAAACGTTGGGCAATCGCCATTACCGCGAGTCGCTGACCAAGATGCGCGAATGTGTCGAGAGCATGAACCAGCAAGGTGCCCAGTTCCTGGTCGACCTGGGCGACTTCAACGATGGAGCAAGAAAACCGGCGGAAGAGGACGCCCTGCGTTATCTGAGCGAAATCGAGGCTCAGTTCGCTCGATTCGCTGGACCACGCTACCACGTGCTGGGCAACCACAACATGGACGCTTTGTCCAAAACGCAGGTGCTCGGTCAGATCAAGAACACAGGGATCGATCCGGAACTCTCGTATTTTTCTTTCGATCGCGGCGGGCGGCGATTCCTGGTGCTGGACGCCTGTTTCCGCTCCGATGGGGCGCCCTATGATCGTGGCGATTTCCATTGGACCGATGCCAACATCCCCGCCCAGGAACTCCAGTGGATCCAGGAACAACTGGAGGATTCGCCGCACCCGGTGATCGTATTCATCCACCAGCTTCTGGACGGTTCGGGCAACATCTTTGTCGAGAATGCCGCCGAGGTGCGTAAAGTTCTGGAGGATTCCGGCAAAGTACTCGCAGTGTTTCAGGGACACCATCATTCCGGATCGTACCGCGAGCTGGAAGGCATCCATTACTATACGCTTCGCGCCATGGTCGAAGGCTCGGGGCCCGAAAACAGCTCCTATGCTCTGGTCGATGTCCAACCAGATCGTATCGTCGTCAAAGGATACCGCCGTGCCGTCGATCAAACGATTTCGTCACAACAACCGTAGAGGTAATCGCAATGACCAACAAACCCCATCGAACACCTGACGCCCCCTCGATCGGCGAACCTTCTTGCTCCAGCAAGACACGCTGGGACCGCCGTGATTTCCTGCGGCATACCACCGCCGGTGCGGGGCTGCTGATGGCCGGTCAGGCCGCAGCGTCCGATTCGCATGATACCGAACCGTTGCCCACTCGCACGCTCGGACGCACCGGCGCCAAGGTCACGATCCTGGGACTGGGTACCGCACCCATCGGGGAAGGCCCCATCGATCTGGACGAAGCAACGCGGATTTTTGGCGCCGTGTTGGACCGCGGCGTGAATCTGGTCGATGCGGCTCGGATCTATGGCAACGCCGAGGAAGCATTGGGCCAACTGATCCCTACGCGGCGGGAGCGGCTGTTCTTGGCCACCAAAGTATCGACCGATCTGGCCGAAGCTGCAGAACGGTCGCTGGCCGATTCGTTCCGATTGATGAAGACCGATTACATGGATCTGGTCCACATCCACAGCGCCGGCAGCCGCAACATCGACCGTGTTTTGGGCGAAGACGGCGTGTTGGATTACCTGGTCCGGCAAAAAAAGGCGGGACGCATTCGCTTCCTGGGCATCTCCGGCCATAATCGCCCCGGAAACTTCCTGCGGTTGCTGGAAACCGGGCTGATCGATGTGGTGATGCCGGTGATGAACTATGCCGATCGAAACATCTATGGCTTTGAAAAAGCCGTGCTGTCCGAATGCCGTCGGCAAAATGTGGGCGTGATCGCCATGAAGGTCTACGTCGGGATCAAGGGCGGATTTCCCAACCATCGTCGCGCGCACGTCGGATGCGTCACCCAGCCGGAGCGACTGCCCCAGGCCCTGGCATACGCCCTGGATCTGGAAGGAGTCAGCGCGGCGGTGATCGGTCCCTACACGATGGAGCAGGCTCTGGCCAACGTCCAGATCGCCCGGGACTATCAACCGCTGACCGACCAGCAGCGCGAAGAACTGCTGGCCCTCGGTCGCCGCTTGGCCCCAGAACTAGGCCCCCGCTACGGCCCCGTGGCCTGATCTTCGCAACCCCCCCTCCCCCGGGGCAGACTCCGCAACCAAATCTAAAAAGGACAGGCATTAATCTAAAAACTAAAAAGGACAGGCATTAACTACTTGCCTTTGGAAGCGGAAGAAGTTACCATGAAAGTGATGTTGCATTTCCCAATAGGAGCATTCGTGATGACTACAGCTCGAAGCCAACTCGTGGACGTAAACGTAACTCGTTACTATCACTGCATTTCCCGCTGCACTAGAAAAGCAATGCTCTGCGGCGAGGGGTTTGAACACCGCAAGCAGTGGATCGAAGACCGCTTGCAGACGCTCTCCGGCGCCTTCGCCGTGAGCGTTTGTGGCTTCGCCGTCATGGACAACCACATGCACGTCCTGATACGGCTGGACCCGGACCCCGCCAACGACTGGTCGGCCGAGGATGTCGCCCGGCGGTGGTTATTGGCATATCCGCCCAAGTCGGCCGACGGACAGGTGCTCGAAGTGACCCAGGCCAGGATCAAAGATCTGGCCAGCGACGAGCAGCGTGTGGAGG
>REEF01000393.1 GCA_007695205.1 Planctomycetaceae bacterium | reverse complement strand
CGATTTCGATGGTCTTGGACATCGGCATTCCTTCATGTTATCGGTTCTTACAGCGAGTTTCCGCGCATTGTACCCTGCCGGCGCGACCTGGTGTACCATAGACACGGTTGACGACGTGGTCGTGTATCAGCTTCCTGACCAGTAATTCGTGAAACCTCGGCATCGGGTCGGACAAAATCATCATTCACAAGTCAAGTGCTGTCTCCGGGGTTTTCTTGACGAAACAAAAGCTTTCAAGAAGCCTGGCTCTTCCGGCACATCACACCAGCGGCTGCGGCCGGATTGTACGCCCCGATCAAGCGTTCCATATACTCGTCGTACTGGCCCGTTTCCTGCAGGTGATCGAGAAAACGGCTGATCGCCATGTTGGTGATCGTGATCAGGCGGTTGAAGACGATGCCGTATCGCGGGTCATGATCTCGCGACGCGTCGGCCCCGCGTCGATGTGGCAATGCGTGCATGCCATATTGCACAGCTTAGTCGTTTTCGAGTAACTACGAACCACATGGAAGACACTTTGCCCGAAAGCAACTCCCGCCCCCGTTCGATTGCGGCTCGACCGTTTTACAAAAGGCACGATGGACATTCCTGTCCGTCGTGCTTCCTATTCCAGATCAGCGTTCCTTAGCGTTCATCAGCGGTTTGCTCACCCGACCGAATGCTTTCGGTAGGTGTTCAGGAACCGGCGGTCGATCCTGTCTTTCAGCCACATGCTCGCCCGGCCGTTCCACCAAAACGGCCCCCACGTCGATACCGCTGTGCCGTCGCCCAGGTTGAGGATGGCTAGGTACCAGGTGAGCCAGAAGGAATGCATCCATTGCAATTCGTCGTAGGCCAGTCGAAAATGTCTGTCGCCCAATTGCTGATCCAGGATCTCGCCTTGCGGATCGAACGCATCGTGCGAGGGTAGCGAGTCTGCCAATCCTGCCACGTTGTCAACTCGAACGGCACCGCTCGAAGCGATTGCGAAACGCCCGGCCCGGATACACCGGCGGCCTTCATCTGCGACCAGAGGCTTTCTGGCCGTCCGCCTCGGTCGTTGACGATCTCGTGGTAGTTCAGGATCTTCAACGGTTAGGCGAAGTCTTCGTCCAGCATTCCCAGCGATTGCAACTTACTTCGCAAGGTCGTCCGTGACATCCCAAGATGCTCGCTCGCGTGCACCTGATTCCCTCGCACGTGGCGAAGCACCTCGGCCAAGATTAACCGATCCGAGGTCGCCTGGAGCTTGCGGTAGATGTCCGATTCACCAGACTCCAGCAGCAACCTGACATATCGGCTAATGCCGGCTAACTCGTCTTCCGGCGCGGCACAGCGGGCCTCGGCCGCCTTCCCGCGGCAGGTTTCCGGTAGGCAGTCCGGAGTAATGGTGTCTCCGACGGTGTGAACGACCGAGTATTTGATGACGCTCTGCAATTCTCGGACGTTGCCGGGCCATTCGTAATGTTGCAACAGTTCCATGGTCTTCGGGCAGATAGAAAAAGCTGGCTTGTTCACCTGCCGATTGGCAACTCCCAGAAAGTATTGCACCAGATCCGGAAGGTCCTCACGGCGATCGCGCAACGGCGGCAGGTGGACGGTGAATCCATTCAGTCGATAGAGCAAGTCCTGGCGAAACTCGGCGGCGTCGATTTTGGTGTCCAGGTTTTGATTGGTGGCGGCCAGCACGCGCACGTCGGTCCGAATGGTTTTACTGCCGCCGACTCGCTGGAAGCTGCCGTCTTGCAGGACTCGCAGCACCTTGGCCTGGGTCGCTACGCTCATATCTCCCACCTCGTCCAGGAAGATGGTGCCTCCATGAGCTTGTTCGAATTTACCGATCCGCTGACGTTCGGCGCCGGTGAAAGCCCCGCGTTCATGCCCGAACAGTTCGCTTTCCAGCAGTGTATCGGGCAGCGCGGCGCAATTGATTGCCAGGAACGGCTGATCCGCTCGGTGGCTATAGTGGTAAATCGCGCGGGCGATCAGCTCTTTCCCGGTACCGGTTTCGCCCAGGATCAGCACGGTGACATCCTCAGCAGCAACGCGACCGACTCCTTTGTAGACCTCCTGCATGGCCTCGGACCGACCGACAATCCGGTCCCCCGGCGGCTGGTCTTCGCTATTGCCAAACACGGCGGGAACGTGTTGCAGGCGGCTCAGTTCCAAAGCTTTGGCGACCGCAGCTTGTAACTGATGCACGTCGACGGGTTTGGGCAGATGTTCCAAGGCGCCGCGGCGCATGGCTTCGATCGCCGTTTCGGAAGACGAATAGGCCGTCACGACAATCACCGGCAACCGCGAATCGATGGCAAGGATTTCATCGAGCGCGTCCAAGCCCGACATGTCGGGCAAACGCACATCCAGGATCACCGTGTCGGGCTTGGACTCGCGGACCCGCCGCAGTCCGCCGGCAGCCGTCTCGGCTGTCAGTACCTCCAGCGTGCTGCTTCGCAAGGCTTTGCCAAAAGAATACAGCACGTTCGGTTCGTCGTCGATGATCAGTACGCGTTGCATGAGGATGTCTCAGTTGGTTTCCCGGTCGATCACAAGCTCGCAAACACGCAGCGGCCGTTCGACCTTGGAGTTGGAACGCTCCGGGGTTGTCGTTTGGTTGTGGCCAGAAACCAAAGGCAAACGCACCGTAAACAAGGCTCCGCCCTGCGGGCTGTTGGCCGCCGTGATCTGACCTCCATGGTCCTCGACAATTCGCCGGGAGATCGACAATCCCAAGCCGATTCCCGTTTCCTTGGTGGTGACAAAGGGGTCGAAAATCCGATTGCCCAGATGATCAGGCAACCCGTGGCCCGAGTCCGAGACGCGAATGCAAATGGAGTCGTCGTGATTTTCGTCCGATTTCCTGGCGATTTCCAGACGCACCGCGCCTTCCAAGGGGGTTGCTTCCAGAGCGTTCAGTAGCAGGTTGAGTACAACCTGACGCAGTTGAACCAGATCGGCAATCACCCGCAGATGCGGCCGGGGCGGTACGAAGACGATGGCGATCCCCTGACGATCCGCGCGGCGAGCCATCAGGGCCAGCGGTTGCTCGACGATTTCTTCAAGGGTAATTTCGCGTTTCTCCGCTGGAGCGGGTCGAGCATAATCGAGAAAGGCTTGGACCGACTGCTCCAGCCTCGCAATTTCTTCTTCGAGAATGCGGATATCCTGCGCGCTGAAATCCTCGGGATTCTCAGCCAATTGCACAATCGCTTTCATGGAAGTCAATGGGTTGCGGATCTCGTGAGCCATGCCGGCTGCCAACTGCCCCATGGCCGCCAACTGTTCGGCACGTAACGTCTCGCGCTCGCTGGCCTGAAGTCGTTCCACAACGGTCGAGACGTGCTGGGAGATCGTCTGAAGGACCATTTCCAGATCGTAGATCCTGGGATTGGCGGTCACCGCCACCGGCCCCACGACCTTGTTCAGCTTGCCCGCCACGTCGCCCAGCGACACCGCCACCTCAATAATCGTCCGCCCCACCCGCCGCGCAATGGCATAACCAAGCAACAAGCCTGCCACACCACCACAGGTCCCCAGCAACAACAGGCCGAACATCAGACGATTGGCGGTCGTCTGATTTCGCCGACTGCTGTGGTCCACCTGTTGATCGTTCACTGCAATATAGTCGTCCAACGCGGCGAAAAGATCGTCGAAGACCGCGCTATCGGCCAATTGAACGACCGCCTGGGGGCACACACGGCCGTCGGCGCTCAAGCCCATTTGTCCAAAAGCGGTGGAGAAATCATCGATACTCGCCCTGATTCGGCCGATCAGTGGGCTGGCTTCGGCGGTCTGGCTGACCGGCGTCATTTGCCGCTGTCGCTGGTGGGCCTCCCGTATCAGCCGGTTGATCTCGTCCAAATGTCGCTCGTCCCCCGTGCTCGAGAATCGTTTGAGACGATAGTTGGACTGCTGAATGATCGCTCGCAGTTGTTCAGCGCGGCGGATACCTGCCACGTTCTCTGCGACGATGTCGGTACTGCGTTTGTGCAGGCGATGCACGCGCCATGCTCCGTACAGACCAATTGCTAACAGCAGGGCTCCGACCATCGCAATCGGGAGGGTTACCTGCATGAACAGACGCCGTTGCACCCCGCGATCTGACCGATATGCTGTCCACTTTTTGATCACCACTGTTCAAAAGCCCCACAAGAAGAACCTGAGCATGGAAGCCGCTCCTTGCCTACGTTAACAGAAACAGCCTTTGCCGAAAAGAATGCCAGTATCGTGACAGCGATTCCTGCGCCGAACGGAAACCTAGCTCGACTTCGAGCAATTCAATCGTATCGCGGACTGAACTGAGGTCAGCCAGAGCAGACGATCCCTCCCATCCACCGCCAAACACTGAATCAGTGGCACGCCGCTTGCACCTTCTCAACCACCAACCCCAGAAGTCGAATGCCAAGTTCATATCGACGCGAGAGGTTCTGATCAAACATTTCAGGGCACTACATCTGGAGTCGAACATGCTGATTCCGTAGCGGGACGCTGCATTCAGCTACCGGGAAGAGACATCACTCACCTTCCTTTGATAAGGACGAAGTTTGTCATGAAATGCTTGCTTTCGGGAGCCCTTGTGCTCCTTACTGTCGCGGCTTGGGGTTGTAACGGACCTGAGCCTGAAGTCCCCCCCCAGGACGTTCCCGTAACGCCTCAGCCAGGCTTCGATGAGCCAGACCCCGTAACGCCTCAGCCAGGCTTCGGCGAGCCTCCCGCAGCACCCCAGCAGGGTTTCGACGAACAACCCGGACCGCCAAGCGGATTTGACGGGGCAACGGACCCGCAAAGCATGCTGCAAGATGCTCCGCCGGCTCCAACGTTCGATGCCGGTATTTTCGGCGATGAGGATACTTCCGGGGAGGAGGCACTCGTACCGGAGGGCCAATTGCCAGCCATCCCCGAATTTTCGCTGCAGGAGGAAGACGAGCCTGACGCGGAATGATCGGTACGGCTAGGCGTTATTTTGGTTTTCTAGGTTTTTGTATGTTTCGCAATTCTTCTTTTTCAAGGAGGCATGTTCCATGCGTAACGGAATGAATATCGTTTTCGGTTCAATGGCAGTTGCTCTCGCATTCACGTTCCAAGCGGTCGGGCAATTGAATGAGCCAGCACAAGATCCGGCTTTCCAGCAACCGCAGACCGATCCTCAGCAGCAGCAGACCGAGGCCCCTGAGCCTGCCCAGGTTCCGCCTGCGCCGCAGCGCGATCTCGTCGCCACGGTCAACGGGGAACCGATCGCGCGGAGCGAGTTCGAGCAGCTCGTTCAGACGACCATTCGGGCTCGCCAACAACAGCAAGAGGCTCAGCCGGAGCTTCCGCCTCTGGGCATACAGCAGGTCCAGCAACAGGTGCTGGACAACCTGATCGAGGCCCGACTGGTGGAACAGTACGTGCGTGAGCATGGTCCCGATGTCGAGGAGCAAGAGGTTGATGCCGAGCTGAACAGGGTCCGGCAGGGCCTGCAGGAGCAGGGAGCTTCGCTCGAACAGTACTTAGCCGCAACCAAGCAACCGCTGGACGAGCTGCGCCAGCGGATTGAGGGCTCTCTGGCCTGGCAACGGTTCCAGCAGCAGCAGATGTCTCCTGATAAGCTGCAGGAATTCTACGAGCAACAGCGGCCGCGTTTCGGTGAAGCCACGTTCGAACAGGTCCAACCGCAAGTCATGCAATTGTACGTCGCACGAATCTGGGAAGATATCGTCAACCAGATGAAGCCGCAGGCGAAGATTCAGGTGGCCCAACCTCAAATAAACACGGGCGAAGTGCCGGTGCCACAGCCGCAAGTGCCCAGGCCCTAGCGAGTGCGGGTGAAGACCTCGGTGCGGTCAAATGCAGCAACGCGGTTTCACGGGACTGCTTGTTCTGCAAACTGTTCGATTTCCAGTCGTACAGCCTGGGGTTTCGGATGTGAACCGCGTACGGCCGGTCTGTCGCAGACTCCGTCATTCGACAGTTCCCTCGCTGGGTTCACATCTATTTCCTCCTATGAGTCGACGGCACGGGCCGCAGGCAACGTCAATTCACACGTCGTTCTTCCCCTGCCCAACGCTGGCGCGTTCGGCTCAGCTAGGCACACGGGTCGGGAGTCATTTTTTCGGGCAACAACCAGCCATATGGAGCACGTTTTCTCCAAAAACGACTCCCGACCCTCCTTGCACGAAACGCGGCGCTGATTCATTTGCCGCCGGTCCTTAGCTGAACCAGCTCGCCTCCGGGGGTATCTTTTCCGGTGAGATCTGTTAAAATGTCCAGTAGTGGGCTGCTGCTTGGTGTTACGACTGGGGGGTCGGGCACGACGTGGTCCGAATCTCGAATCAAAATCGGGAAGGAGGAAACCGCTCGATGACCGCTGAAGAGTTACGAATTTTGCTATTCTTTCGACGTTTTCAGGTGGGGCCAGAAGAAATGCTTTTCTTCACGCCAAATGACTGCAAGGTCGCCGCAAAGCATTTCATCGATGCGATGCACTCGTTGATCGAGAAGGACCTGGTGGTCAAGGAACGCCCCGCTCAGGCCTATTCCCTGACCAGCGCCGGCTATCGGCTGTCCTTGAAAGCGCCGCCCAAATTACCCGTTGCTAGGATGAAGAAGTAGCCACTTGCGTGGGGCCTAGCGGGACCGTGCAGGTTGGATCGTCAGGTGATCGTCAACGCCTAATTCGGTTAAGGAAGTTCGGGCTCGATCGAACAACGACACGGTGGGATGCTGCTGGCGTGCTTCGTCCAGCACTTGCAGGGCCTCCGGCAACCGTTGCTGCGCCGCCAGATGTTCCGCCCATCGAAGGTACACATAAATCGCGTTGTGCGTGAACGCTTCATAGTCCGGCGCGATCGCTTTTCCTTGCTCCAACAATCGCAGCGCTTCCAAAAAGTCTTCCGATCGGGTCTCTTCCAACGCCCAATTGTTCAAGCAAGCCAACAGATTGTTTCGTGCCAGCGTGTCGTCGGGGTCCAAACCGGTCGCCCGCAACAGCCATGGCAAAGCGGCGGCGTGTGCGTCGGCCTTCAGCAGAACGACGGCTCGATTGTAGTAGATTTTGGCGATCAATTGGACATCGGTCAGCACGCGTTCATCGGTCGAAACATCGGGAGAAAGCGATCCGTGGGATCCCCAATGGCCGCGACCCGTCCTGTCGAATTCGCCTTCGATCCGGCCCTGGGGCGAAGTCGTCTCGATCGTGATCGGCGGGTACCCCGGTATGCGACAGAAGACGTGGTCGGGCTGGCCGATCGTCGTGACGGTCAGTCCATGAAGCCGTGCCAGGTACTGGAACAGGATGGTGGAGGTGACGCAATTGAAGGTACCCGTCGCCAGCGTTCGATCGATTTCGGTGCAGAAGGGGTCGTAATCGCCGATCAGCACCAGCCGGTGCAAACGCTGTAGAAGCTCGTCCGCTTGGATCGCCGCATCGGTCGCTACGGAATCAGACGACAGGAATGCTTGGTAGGTGACCGTCGTAAAGCGATCGACATACTGGCTCAGCTCCACCGGGCAATCGACACCGCTGGCGATCAGCCCTGCTTCCAGCAGCGAAAATCGTTCCAATCGCCCCTCGGCCATCTCCTCCAGCAGGCGACCTTCCAACGGTGAAGCCGCGTCTCCATACCATGGCTGCTGCGCAACTGCCTGGGAGGCCATCCAGATGGCCAGCAAGGTAGACGGCAGAGAAAGCCAATGGAAACCGTTCATGACACAGCATTACTCGACTGGATAAAACGGGAAACAGGCCGAATGAGGATCGACTTGAGAAAATCCTGCAAAAATATAGCTCACCCGATTGGCATCGGCAAACAAAAACCCCCCAAGTCTCCCAAGCTGTCCCCAACGTGGCATCAAATTCCCTCGTGGGACGGATTGGCAATCCGTCCTACGTCTTATGCAACCATGGGGCTATTTCTTCTGCCGGCCACTAGAATTCCCAACCGCTGCGGTATTCGCGACGCAGCAGATCATTGGCTCGCGGTTCATTGGTCACTCGCAAATCCGCGGCGTCCCATTCCAGCGGGGCACCGATTCGGTAGGCCACATTGCCCAGCATCACGGCCTCGGAGATGGGGCCGGAATATCCGAAGTGGCAACTGGTGCTGCTGCCCGTTTTGCACGCCTGGATCCATTCGGCATGGTGACCGATCGAAGAAGGGATGCTGGGGGCTGGCGGCTCGAAATCCGCAAACTGCTTCTCCGGCCGTAGTTCCCACTGCGAATAACTGACCAGCAGCATGCCTTCGGTCCCGACGAATACGCCCCAGGCCCAGTCGGGAAAATCATGCTCGGCAAACACGGGCGGCGGTTGGCTGCCATGCGTCCAGGTGAGTGTGGCTGGCGGCAATTCGCCGCGAGCTGCGAATTCGTACTGGACGTGAAGTTGACCTGGTGTCGTTTCGGGATGAGGCGGCGGGCCTTCCGCTCGGACGGAAACCGGATAGCGCAGATCCAATGCCCAAAAAGCGAGATCAAAGTAGTGGCATCCCATGTTGCCGAAATTCCCGCAGCCAAAGTCCCACCAACGCTGCCAGTTGCCGCCGCAGCCGCGAACGTACGTCGGGTGGTAGGGGCGATAGGTTGTAGGGCCCAGAAACAGGTCCCAGTCCAGGCCCTCGGGCACCGGTGGTGTCTCCGGTGGTCGATCGCTGGTACCACCGCCGCCTCGCAACCAGATATCGCATCGTTGGACCTGGCCGATCGTTCCGCTGCGAATCAGTTCCAGAATACGCCGGTAATTGTCCGTCGCATGCATCTGAGTTCCGAATTGGGTAGCCACCTTTTGCTCGGCCGCCACGTCGGCCAGCATCCGCGCTTCGAAGACGGAATTCGAGCCCGGCTTTTCGCAATAGACATGCTTGCCATGCCGCATCGCCGTGATACTCGCCGGGGCGTGGATATGGTCGGGCGTGCTGACGACCACCGCATCGATCTGGCGTCCCATCCGGTCCAGCATCCGACGATAATCCAAGAATTTTTTGGCATCGGGATAGCGTGCTAGCGAGTCGCCGGGTGGGTTCCTGCGGTTGGGCGCCGAGGTCGCGGCGGTGCGTTGGTCTACATCGCACATGGCCACGATATCCTCGCCGGTTCGCTCAGGCTGGGAGGCCGTCTGAACCCGCAGACCCGGTTGGATTTGGACGTTTTCCCCGGCGATCAGACTTAGATTCACGGCCCC
>REEF01000329.1 GCA_007695205.1 Planctomycetaceae bacterium | reverse complement strand
CTTCGGATTCGTCGTCAAGCGTCGTCACCGGTTGCCAGTGGGAATCGCCAGGTCCCGTCCGGCGTCCGGGACCTACTTCGGATTCGTCGTCAAGCGTCGTCACTGGTTGCCAGTGGGAACCAAGCTTGCGACAATAGATAAGTAGCCGGTCAGGTACTTCTTGGGCGAGTTAGCGGAAGGCGTCGGGAGGCTTTTGGGCAAGTCGCTTTCCCGGTGGTCAATCGTAGACCAAAACGACTCCCGACGCCCCTGCCACCCTTACAGGTAAATCATCATGCCCGTCAAGTCGTCGATCGAGTTTTTCGAAGTTATCGAGAAGAGCAGGCTGTTATCTTCGGCCCAACTGGCCGCTGCTGGGCGGTTGAGCGAAGCGGAATCGGACCCCAAGTCGATGGCTCGCAGTTTGATTCGGGATGGTCTTTTGAATAAATGGCAGGCCATGCATCTGCTGTCCGGTCATTCCGCCCTGATGCTGGGGAAGTACACGTTGCTGGACCAACTGGACAGCGGCAGTGGGCCTCGCATGTTCTTGGCCGAAGATCCGGAAAGCGAACGCTCGGTTGCTCTGGTGATGTTGGGCGACAGCCGAGCCAGTCGAAGCCCTGAAACCACCGCTCAGCAGATCGAAAGTGCCAGCAAACTGGTGGATCTGCAGCACAAGTCGATCCAGCCGACTTTGGCTGTCGAATTCGAAGGCAACCGATGCTTTCTGGTGGTACATTCTCCCACAGGTCAGACGTTGCGAAGGCTGCTTCAGGTCCAAGGCCCGCTGCCAACAGATCGGGTCATTGACTATGTATCCCAGATCGCCGCAGCCTTAGCATACGCTGCGCAACGTGGCGTGGCTCACGGTGACTTGCGTCTGGAGAACGTCCGGGTCGATGAACAGGGCACGCTTCAAGTGATGCACCTGGGTCTGGCGAGTCTGGTCGAATCGTCCGAGGGTACTGACGGGGCAGGGCAGCCCAGCACCGACGCCCAGCATGCGGATCTGGTCGCGCTCGGCAGCATTCTTTTCGGTCTTCTGACGGGAAAGCCCGCGAAGACCCCGCCCAGTGTCAACTCGCTGTTGGAACAACGTCCGGATGTCCCAAAACCGTTGGTCAAGTGCCTCGAGCGATTGATCGCGTCCGATCCGAACGCTCGTTACGGCTCGATCGACGATCTGGTCGAAGATCTGCGTTCGGTTGCTGGCGCGAAGCCCCCGCCGGTACCTCGGACCAAATCGCGTGCCACGCAAGAACGGCGGCGTCAGCAGACGTCATCCGTGGGGCCTGAGAAACTGGTCGCGTTACCGGAATCGCTGCCAACAACACAACCGGCGATCCAGGCTGATCCGTCGGCCGAACGTCCGGGACCGAAGATCATGATCGCTGGGGCTCCGGACGCAACCAGCGCCCCACCGGCCACGTCTGACGGTTTCAAGATCAAGGCTCCCAAACGTCGCGCGGGGCAATCATCCGGTTTGCGAAGACCCGCAACACGCCGCAAAGCGGGGCTGCCCAAAAACTATTACGTGATCGGCGGTGCTGCGTTCGCGGGCCTTGTGATGCTGGTCGCGGTCGCTTGGATTGCCATGAATCTGCTGGCGGGTGGTGACCAGACACAGGTTGCTCAAACCAGCACGGCTGATCCTGATTCCTCTGGCGCGGCGGTAACGTCTGCGAGCAGCGCGGAATCCGATCCGGGACTGGATGTCGTCAGCCGTGCGTTACCGGAAGAGACGGATCCTGAGCTGCCGATTCCCCCAACCGTACCAACGCCGGTGGCCGAAACACGGGTCGCCCCTGATCCGGAAACCCAGGCTGACAGCGAGGAGGGATCGAGTACCGATCTGACCGCCGATTTGGCAGCCAGCGAGCAACTCGAGCCGGACTTGGCCGACGCGGAAACGGCATCCGATACCCACGAGACGGCCGAAACCGTCGGGCCGTTGGCGATGGCCGACGACCAGGACGCGGCCTCCGAGCCCGAGGACTTGACGGAAACGCCGGCTGCGGACGAAAGCGAATCCGAGTCGCCTGCAGCAAAATCCCCTCCAGCGCCGGTCATGCCCGATGCGGCTCCGTTTGCTGACATGGCGTCGACCGTCAATCTTCCCGCCGTGGATTCGCCCAATGCACTCGAACCGACGACATTGGGCGTCGTCCATACCATTCGGACTCGTGAAGGACAGTGCTATATCCGGATGCGTGGCGGCGAGCATGCCCTGCGGGGAAACCGCGTGTTTTCGATGCGCAATAGCGATCGGGGCACTGCCGACTGGGACTGGGACATCCATCTTCGTGACGGTTCCGAAGGCACCGAGACCAAGATCGCTCATCTGACGTTGAACGATCAGATGGAGCTGCAATTCCAGTGGATGCCTGCAGCCCAGAACGATCCCGCTGCCGCTCATTTGATGAATTGCGTCTTCGCCTTGACCTGTCGGGGCCAGAGACATACGCTGGCCTTGCGTCAACCGATGCCGGCCACCGGGTTGACGGTCAATTTGAAGGAATCGGCCAATCGACACACGATCAAGTTGGCCAACGCTCCCGATCCGGAGAAGATTCGCCTTGAAATCAAGAATGTGCGGGGCTCCGAGTACGCGATGGAACCGCATCCCGTTCTGCCGGCCGAACGAGGCGAAGCGTGGATCAAACTGGCGGAGGGGGGCGGCATGTTGTCGCTGCGTTTGGAAGTGGATATGCGGCGAGACCTTCAGTTGACAGTCACCCCCCACGCGCAACTGAACCCCGATGCCCAGCCGGAACGGATCAATGTGCGCCAGTTGCAACATTTGAAGAATCAACGAATGGCCGCCGTGAATCAATGGGGTGCGATGGTCCAGAAGGGTCAGGCGTTCATGAAATCCAAGGCGTCCGAGCAGGAGAAGAAGCAGGCTGCGCAACATCTGAGAAACTACGAAAATGAACTAAAGCTCAGCCAGGAGAACTTCACCCGTTTCGAGCAGTTCGAACAGATGTTGGAGAAGGCTCAACTCGAGATCATTTTTCGCGTCTTCTACGATGCGGATGGAAGCGAAACCGACCTTTTGTTAGCAGGCAGTTAGGCCTGTTCGCGGAAACCAAAGAGCGATCATGGAAAACGATTTCGACCCGTATTATAAGTGGCTCGGAATTCCGCCACGCGATCAACCGCCGCACCATTATCGTCTGCTCGGCATCGAATTGTTCGAGTCGGATCGCGATGTGATCGATGCTGCGGCCAATCGCGTGATGAGCTACCTGAAAGATCTGGCGATCGGAGATGACGCGCAACACTCGCAGAAGCTTCTGAACGAAGTAGCTCGAGTTCGTCTGTGCCTGCTGAACCGTAAGAAGAAGGACGAATATGACACACAATTGCGTTCCAAATTGGAAGCCGAGGAAAAACAACAGGTCCCCGAGCCGCCCGCAACACCACGTGAATCGCTGAATGCCCCCCCCGGACCGCCCCCGGCACCTCCTGCTTTGTCTCCCACAACCGTTGTGCCCGCGCTGAAGCTCAATAGGGACAAGCCGGGAAGGCGGCCCACGAAGAAATCGTCACGCACCGCGGATACAGACAGACATTCCCAACCGAAAAGCAGGGCACCACTGTTGATCGTCGCGGGTGCCGCCTTCATCTTGTTGATCGCCGTGGCTGCCGGAGCAGTGCTGCTGTTGACCGGCGGAAATCAGCAGACCGTTGGCTCGCCTCCCATCCATCTTCCCGAATCGAATTGGACTCAGCCATCCCACGCGGAAACACCAACGACCCAACGTAAACGACCCAGACCTTCATCATCCGGACCGAAAGACGCCTCGCAAGACCCAGCAACCAGCGATCCATCGATTGACGATCACCGTCCACGCAACACGGAATTGCCTGAGCTGCCGCCATGGCGGCATGACGAACCAGACGACCCACCTGCCCCGACCGATTCCGGGATCGATGGGCTGCCGGAGAGGCAGGATTTTGTCGACCCGATCCCCGAGGAAGCACCTGCGGAAGATCCACCAGAAATGGTGGAACCGGCGGTCGAGCCGATGGAATCAGAACCAGCCCCCGACACACCAGACGGGTTGAATCCATTTGAGAACCTGCCCTCTTCCGTGACGCTGCCGCCGATCACAAGCGGCGAGACGACGTCGGCCGTCTTCGGGACAGTACAACTGCCCGATAACGAACCATGCACCATCCAGCTCCGTGGCGGCAACCGGGCCGTGCGAGGCAGTCCGTCGTTCACGCTTCGAGCTGCCGATGCCGAAACACCGGAACGCCAATGGGTGGTGATGCTGCAAAATGGCGACCAACAAACCGATATCGCTCGCCTGACGATCGATGCATCCCACCAGTTCGTCTTCCGGTGGGAAGCCTCCGCCGAAGCCGAAGAAGTCGTTGCTCATCTGGCCAACTGCGGTCTGTCCATAGCCGCCGCGGGACAGACCCATGTCTTGCAGCTTCGCCAACCGATGCAAACCGAACCGCTGGTCATCGACCTGGAAAGATCCACGCCACGAGCCGATATGCGGATCGATGCTCTGCCAGATCCTGCGATTACGTACCTTCATATCGTGGGGGTTGGACGAGCGGCCTTTCAGGCTGAGCCGAGTGCTGTACTGTCCGCTGATCGTGGCGAAGCTTGGTTGTTGATCGAGGACGGGGGACAGATGTTGTATTTGCGAGTTGAATGCACGGTGCGGCGGACAGCCCTTTCGTTAGAAGTCAGTCCGCATCTGCTGCGAACTCCAACGGGCAAACCGGAACCGCTGGTCGTACGCCGATTTCCGCAAATGCTGAAAGAAGCCAACCAGTTCGGACAGAATTTGCAACTGGAAATCCAGCGTGCCCATCAAGCCCTGCAACAGAATCTGCCGGGGCAACAACGCCAAGCTGTCCAGCAACGTCGCGATGTGCTGCAACAACAGGAACAGGAATACCAAGAGTTCCTGACGCGAATGCACCAGTTGCAAGCGTTCTTTAACGACGGGGAAAACAAACTGGAGTTACGCGTTCGCGTCTATTACGACATCGACGGTTCGGAAGTCGATCTGCTGGTCACCGAACCTTGAGCACCAAACGGAAGCACTACGACCGACTTGAACCGGCGTAACGCAGGATGTAATACAGCAATGTCAAGATTGCCTGCAACGTAGCGGCAACGTACGTCAGGGCAGCGGCGTTCAATACTCGGTTCACTGGCCCCATTTCCTGGGCAGGTACGATCCCCAAGTCGACCAGTAAAACTTTTGCCCGAGCACTCGCATTAAACTCGACCGGCAAGTTAATCACCTGGAAAAACACGACACAGCTAAATAACACGATACCCAACAGCAAAAGGGGTGGTTGGTTCATGATCACCCCCAGGATTAACAGAATCATCCCTGCGTTGCTGCCAAAGCTGGCGGCGGGAACCGCCAAATTGCGAATTACCAGAGGAGCATATCGCTCTGCATCTTGGATCGCATGCCCAGCCTCGTGAGCCGCAATGCCGACCGCAGCCATCGTGTTGCCGTGATAAACCTCGTTGCTCAATCGTAGCACCTTCGAACGAGGGTCGTAGTGATCGCTCAAATGACCTGGAGTCTGCTCGATGTCCACGGAGCGTAGGTCCGCCCTGTCCAAGATATATCTCGCAGCAGCGTATCCGCTGAGCTTTGCATGGATCTGTCCGGCACTCGAATAGGCTGACTTGACCATCATCTGGGCGATCAGAGCCAGCAGCAAGGCCGGGGCGATGAACAGCAGAAGTCCAAAATGGAATGGCATCAGCATCTGACCGATGACAACGGCCGGTGAGGCCAGCGACATCATCCCCATAAAAATCCAGGCGATCACGTTGTTTTTCTCCTTTGTTGAATCTCTGGTGCAGAGAGCGACCAGCCGATGGAACCCTGAGCCAATAATTTCGACCGACGGATCTGGATTATTGTAGCAACGTCTTCGACCTGGCCAATAGGCACGCATCGAATCGCGTTTTCCAGATCATCGATAGCGGGCGACGAAGGGTTCGGACAGATCGTCTTCGAAGTCCGCATCATCCAAGCGGCCTTGGTTCGAGTCATCGTCATCGAGATCGTCGAAATCGACGTCGGCTGCGGGCTCACGTAACGAGACCCGATTCGACCGCCGCGCTGGTGGGCTGGGCTTTGCTTCATCTGATGCCGAACTGTCGCTTTGTCGGCGAGCCCAGTCTTCGGGGCTGATCAGTACCTCGCGGGCCTGCGAGCCTGCGTACGAGCCCACGATCCCATCTTCGGCCATGAAATCGATCAGCCGGGCGGCTCGGCCGTATCCAATGCCCAATGCCCTTTGGAGCAGCGAGACGCTACCACGGCCTTCACGGACCACCACGTCGACCGCCGATTCATACATGTCGTCCCGCTTCTTGAGTTCGCCCAGTTGATTGCCGCCCCCTTCTTCGACCTTGATGTTGACCAGTTCGTGAACGAAGTCCTGCTCGCCCTGACTGGCGAACTCGACCACGCTTTCGATCTCCTCGTCCTCAAGATACGTGCCTTGCCCACGCAACAGGGTGCTGGTCCCCGGCCAAAGAAACAGCATATCGCCGTTTCCGAGCAGTTTGTCCGCACCCATCTCGTCCAGGACAACACGGCTGTCCGTCCGGCTGGCAACCTGGAAGGCAATGCGGGCGGGCAGGTTGGATTTGATCAAACCGGTGATCACGTCGACCGTCGGTTTCTGCGTGGCCAGGATCAGATGGATTCCCACCGCACGACTCTTTTGAGCCAGCCGAATGATGTGCTGTTCGACTTCCTTGCCCGAGGTCATCATCAAGTCGGCCATCTCGTCGGCGACGATTACGATAAAGGGCAAATGCAGAGGGATCGAGTCTCGTTCCTCTTCGGTCTCCGGGTCCAGCCGACTCATCAGTTCCTCTTCGTCCAACTGATTGTAGCTGCTGATGTGACGCACCCCTGCGCGAGCCAGCAGCGAATAGCGTTCTTCCATTTTGTCCACGGCCCAGGCCAGGATCGCTTCGGCTTTTCGCATGTCGGTAACGACGGGATGCATCAGATGAGGCAATCGCCCGTAGCCGCTCAGCTCGACCATCTTCGGGTCGATCATCAACATCCGCACTTCGTCCGGACGGCGCGTCATCAGAATCGAGGCGATGATCGCATTCAAGCAGACGCTCTTTCCCGTACCGGTACGACCCGCGATCAGCAGATGGGGCAGTGTGGACAGATCGACGACCAACGAGTTCCCGGAAACATCCTTGCCCAGGAACAAAGGGATTCGCATCTTGCGGACTTTGGCATTCGATTCCTCCATCACTTGGCGCAAGCGGACGATCTGCCGCTGCTCGTTGGGTACCTCGATCCCCACGGTGTTCTTCCCCGGAATGGGGGCGACGATGCGGACGCTGGGAACGCGCAGCGCGATGGCCAGATCCTCGGCCAAACCGGTGATTTTGGATAACCGCAATCCGGCCTCCAGTTCGACTTCGTACTGGGCGATGACCGGTCCCGTCTCGATCTCGACCACGCGGACTTTGAAGCCAAAATCGGCAAACGTCTTTTCCAAGATCTTTGCTTTGCGACGAACTTCGCGTTCTTGCTCGTCGTACTCGAAATTCTCGGTAGGCATCAGCAGATCGATCTTGGGCAACTCGTAGTGACCGGAGTCCTCGGTTCGACTGGCGGCATCCAACCGCAACATGACTTCCTGACGGGCTGCTTCTGCGGATCGGCGACGGATTCGCGGACCGTGACGTGCATCGCCATCGGAATCCGTCGCTTCTTGCTCGCCTTCGGCGACCGGTTCGTTCTCCGGCTGGATTTCTTCCACCAATTCCTCGACTCCGCTTTGGTCACCGCGGAAGGGCCGTGCCAGGAGCTTGTTCGATTTTCGACCGCTGAACTTGATGGTCACCGGCTCTTCATCAAAGTCATCCGAGTCCTCGAATCCTTCTTCATTATTCTTTGCCTTCCGGTGCTTTTTCCGGCGTTTCGCATCGCCGCTGTGCCAGCGCAGGGATTTGCCCAGCAGGATCAGGGTGTAGGACAACATACCGAGTACCAACCGAAGCAACACATAGTCCGTACACAACAACATGCCCCCCGCGACCAGGCTGGTCGCCAGGATCAAGCTGCCAGCGGTCGCGAAATGCATCTGCAATAGGCCCTTCCCCAAAGCGCCCAAATAACCTCCCGATCCGATCACCGGTCCGACAGAAGCACCAAGGAGAATAATGGAGGTAATCGTGGTGATGCCGATCAAGGTGGCGATCCACCCCAAACCGCGCACCAGCGGCGTGTCGATCGAATACCGGCAAAGCAGCAGATAGTCCAACACGGCTAGTGAAAAGACCAAATAATAAGCACCGATGCCCAAACCGGTCAGCAGCAGGTCGGCGACGACCGCTCCCCAGCGACCACAAGCATTGCTCACCTGTTCGGCGATCGGGTAGACGACCACATCCGGTTGATACAACCGATCCATGGGCGGCGGTAACTGAACCAGCGGATCAGCCGGATCGTAAGTCGCCAGGGCACAGGCCAGGAAGACGACAAGCACCAACAGCGCTAGCGCAAGCAGGTCAGATACGAGCCTTCGGTTCTGCAACATGTCTCAGGCCACCGGCCGCAGGTAGTAGCGACGACTAATCCGGGCGTCCGAATTCCGGGGCGCTTCCGTGCTCCTTCCAATTTCTGCTTTCCCTGGTCAGTGTACTCGTCAAGGCTGACCTAGCAGGTCCAGTTCCCGAGCACGAAACCGAATGGTTTACCCTGTCTCCGTGACGTGCAACATCGGTCTGGTGCTCAAAAGCGATAGGAGCGGCATAGAGCGATACCGCGTCGATTCCGGGCCGTTGTCTCCGCTACGATCTGTTTTTCCGGTGTCTCGATCGCGGCTTCTCGCGACGAAGGCATCGCGTGAAGATTTGTTTGTAGGGGCTGGGAAAGCACGCGTACGATACGCAAAAGATCGGCTTGAAAAGAAACACGACCATTGGGCTTCACCCACCGATCGCTGATGCCCGTTTCCAGAGAAGCGAAATGCAGATTTTCTTTCCATCGTCACATTCTAGGACGATTCAATCCGTGCTATCCATCCGATCTGCTTCGTCCCGAGTCGTCCAGCACCATGTCGACCCCATCGTTGCATAAGTTCTCCTCTTCCATTGCTGGGTGCAAGCTGCCTGCGGGA
>REEF01000579.1 GCA_007695205.1 Planctomycetaceae bacterium | reverse complement strand
CGCCAACGTAAGATAGTCGACATAATCGCCGGACGCAAACTCGGCCGGCCACCAAATGCAGCCGACCTCGAACGGCGGCAGCGCTGGCAAGCCGTGAGGCAGAAGTCCTTCTTGAATCGCCTGCGCTGCCAGCAAGCGGCTTTCATGCTCCCGGTTCCCCGTCAGCGTTCCATTGCTAACGAATCGTCCGAGAACACGGGCGGATGGGGCGGCCAGACGACTTCCAGGTCCAACCGCACCGGCGGATGCGGTTGGTCCGGAGCCGTCACGTCCCGGAATTCGGTGACCGCTGCCTGGGCCAGTTGCCATGCGTAATACGAATCGCTAAGGCCGTAGACGACCAATTGGTCACCTTCGTGCTCGACCCGCAGGCCACGGATTCGGCCGCCAGTCCACTGTTGAATCCGATCCGCCAACTGCCGCTGAGGAGCGGAATCCGCCGCCGGCTCGGGGGCGACGGCTGTTGCCGCTCCGCCGCGCGGCGGGAAAGGCTGCGGACAAGCGGGCTTGTCGGTCCCGAACGATGAGTCAGACGGATCTTCTTGCCCCCGGCTCCTTTCCCAGATCTCCCGCCGTTGCACGCGCTGTTCCACCGGCGCAGCGATGCCCAACCGGACGCGATTTCCCGAGATCCCCAAGACCGTCACCATGACGTCCGAGTCGGGCAGGACGATTTGCTCGCCCAGTTTTCGGGTCAGCACTAACATCTTTTCACTCCTTCCGTGTAAAGGCTGTTCAAGCGATTCGACGACCGCATGCCAAAGCGAACTCACGTTCCCTTGGGACGTCGCGCCATTGCTTCTTCTGCATCCTGGGGAGGCAATCCCAGCCGGTAAGGCCGGCACTGCCGCCGGGCTGTCAATGCCGCACCGACCACGCGTTTCAGTTCGCTCAGATCTCCGGACTTCTCGACGCAAGCCGTCGCATAACGGCTGCGCCGGTCGTTCATGCAGGCCTCGTCGTACGCCGTGAAGAAGATCACGGGCATCTCCGGATCCAGGCCCCGGATCTCCTCGATGGCGTCAAGCCCGTTCATGGACGGCATCGAGATGTCGAGAATCGCCGCGTCAGGCCGCCCGACACGGACCCAGCAGCACGCTTCCGCCCCGTCCCGGGCCAACAGAACGCGGTAACCGTCGTCTTCCAATTCGCGACGGCAATACTCCCGAATCGAGCGGTTATTGTCGGCCACAAGGATAGTCGTCATGATCTCTCTCTCCCTCGCGAAAACATTCCACTGACGGGCGCTGCCAAGGCAGCACGACAAGCCGTCTGTAGCAATTGGTGTGCCGGCCGAGGTATTCTTGGACGAGTTCAAAATCGCGGCGGTTTTTCGCCAACGAATTGCCGCGGACATCCCTTACCGGTGTCAGGAACCGGACATGGGATGTCGTTCGTCCGAACATGGACGGTCGGATTGCAGGCCGTGTTTCCGCAGTTTCGCGTGCAAAGTCGGGCGCGGCATTCCCAACAGCCGGGCCGCTTGGGATTGGTTGCCTGCGGACCGACCCATCGCCTCGGCCAACAGCAATCGTTCGACCGTCTCGAGCAGCTCGTCAAACGGCCGTGCGCTGCGGGCGTGTTCGAGGAAATCCCGCACGCAAGGGACCAGTTGCTGCAGATCGAATCCCGGACTCCGCGCGGGCGACGGCCGATCGCTTCCCAGCAGAGCCTTCAAGTCCGCTGCTTGAATCGGATGTCCGCGCGTGAAGATCAGCGCGCGGTGAATGCAATGCTCCAGTTCGCGGACGTTTCCGGGCCAGTCGTAGTCTCGCAACGGTTCCAAGGCCTCGTCGCCCAGGAGCGGCTTGTCGATTTCCAGTTCGGCAGAGAAGCGGTCCAAGAAGTAGGCGGTCAGCAGCGGAATGTCTTCACGGCGTTCGCGGAGCGGCGGAACCCAGATGGTGACGACATTCAAGCGGTGATACAGGTCTTCGCGAAAACCGCCTTCGGCGATCGCCTTGCTCAAGTCGCGATTGGTCGCGGCCAGCACGCGGACGTTGACTCGGATCGTCTGATTACCGCCCAGCCGCTCGAAGGACTTGTCCTGCAGCACGCGCAGGATCTTGGCCTGGACAGCGGCCGGAATATCACCGATTTCGTCGAGAAAGACGGTCCCTTCGTCGGCCTGTTCGAGTTTTCCCACGCGCCGCCCGGCGGCGCCCGTGAACGCGCCCCGTTCGTAGCCGAACAACTCGCTTTCGAGCAGCGTCTCCGGGATCGCCGCACAGTTGATAACCGACAGTGGACGTTGGCTCCGCGAGCTGTACTGGTAGACAGCCCGGGCGACCAACTCCTTGCCGGTGCCCGATTCGCCACGGATCAACACCGCTGCGTCCGTGGGCGCCACGCGGCCGATCGTTTTGTAGACCTGCTGCATCGCGCCGCTACGGCCGATGATCGCATCGACGGCGGGCGCAACCAGGTTTTCCGGCCCGATTTCGACCTGCCGCCGCATCAGCCGCGCCGCTTCCAATGCCCGCTCGATGGTGAGCATCATTGCCGCCGGATCCAACGGCTTGAGGTGATAATCAAAAGCGCCCCGTTTGGTTGCTTCGATCGCTGTCTGCATGGTGCCAAACCCCGTCATCACGATGACGGGCAGTTTGGGCTCCAGCCGCCGGATCTGCTCCAACGCCTCCAGACCATTCATGCCCGGCAGACAGATGTCCGTGATCACCAAATCCATCGGCTCGGCGGCAAGCGTCTGCAAAGCCGACTCGGCCGACTCGGCACCCAGAACCTGATGCCCTTCGGCGCCGAGAACCTCGACAAACGCGGTCCTGACGCTTCGCTCGTCGTCGATCACCAGAATACGGCTCACGTAGATGGCTCCTGTGGGGCGACCGGGACCCACACGGCGAACGCCGTCCCGGCGCCGCCGGTGGATTCCAACAGTAAACGTCCACCATGATCTCCCATGATCCGCGCCGCGACGCTTAGCCCCAAACCGGTCCCGTCGTCCTTGGTTGTGAAAAACGGTTCGAAGATCCGAGCCCGGACCTCGTCCGGTATTCCAGGCCCCGAATCACGGATGCGGACGACCAGCACCGGCCCGCCCTTGCCGTCCGATTCCGCTTGCGCCGCAATGCTGATGCGGCTGCCGGGAGGGGTCACTTCCAAAGCGTTCACGAGCAGATTCATCAGCACTTGGCGGAACTGGTCGGCATCGATCAGCGCCGGCGGAAGATCAGCGGGCGGTTCCCAGCTCAACGCGATCCGGCGCTCGTCCAGCCGAGGCGTGAGGAATTCCAACGCATCGTCAATCAACGGGGGCAAAAGCTCCCGAAGGATTTTGAGCCGCGGCGGCCGGGCGAATTCGAGGAAATTCTTGATGATGTTCTCCAGGCGAAGGATCTCGGCGGAGATAAGCCCGAACGCGTGGTTGGTCTCCAGATCACCGTTCAGGTTCCTCTGCAGGGAGAAGAGCCACATCTTGACTGCCGTGAGCGGATTGCGAATTTCGTGCGCAACGCCCGCAGCCAATTTGCCCACCACAGCCAGTTTCTCCGCATTCGCTAGCCGGTTGCGGCTCTGTTCCAGCGAGCTGCGCGTATCGGTTACATCGGACATCAGATTCCGCAGATGGGCTCCGATCGTCGCCAGTTCATCGCCAGCCCCGCTCGACAGCCCGGTAACTTCGCGGGCATCCGCCGCCATCCGCCGCAAGGGCAGCAGTACCCCGGCCACCAGCAGCCAGAGGAACAGTCCGCCGAGCCCTGCCGTACAGGCGACGCAAAACACCACGATCCCCATGGCCCAACGGGTTTGGTTGCGCGACTCGGCCGCCCGCCGCTCGATCAACTGTACGTTCGCCGCGATGAATTCCTTGCACAACTCGGAACAATTGCGGAATTCGTGCGTTACATCCCGCAGCAGCATCTCTTTGGCCTGGTCGGCTTGGCCGGTTTCGTACAACACGAGGACCTGCTCGCGCTTGGCGTCGTATTCGCGGAATGCTTGCCCTAGTTGGTCGAGGATTTGGTGTTCCCGGTCCGTTTGGGCCGTCGTCCGCGCTTGGTTGAACCAATAGGCGAAATTCGCTTTGGGTGCGTGCAACCCATCCAGCCAACTGCGATCTCCGTTGTCCAGAATGAAGGCTTTGACTAAGCCCCGTTGTTCGAGCAACGAGATCTCCAATTCTTCCGCCGCCCGCACACTGGGCAGGCTGTGCTCGAACGTGGCCCGCAACTCCGCTCCCAAACGGAGGGAGGACCAGACGGCGACCACGCTCGTAAGCAGGGCCAACGCGATAACTCCCGTCACGAGCAGGCCGAACTTCTGAGCCAGTTTCATCCGTATCACCACCGCCCCTCCCGCCCAAATGGTCTCCATCGTCTTGGGCAAAACCTCGCCGGGCACTCGTCTCCGACCGGCTTCTCGCCGCCCGGATCGGCAAACCAACTCGTATCTTTCCCGATCACCGTCTTTTTGCCAAGAACACGAGCAGATGCGTCTGCGGCGTTTGTAACCCCGCCTGTACATGTCGTGTCACAAAATGCTTGAAGAACCCGAAATCAGGGCAGGCCCCTACCGGTTCAGTACCTCTATCTTTTCGCTTTCCTCTCTTCCGGCGCCATGTATTTTACCGTGAACGGATTCCGGCTGGACTCGACGAAACAACCCAAAATTGCCGCTTTTCGGCCTTAGCCTGCGGTGGTTCCCGGGGGCGATTCGCCGGCGGCGCCCATGCCGCGAGTTAACGTCATAAAAGCCGATTCCAAATTGATTTCTTCTTCACGGAACATGGTCAGATGATGTCCATTATGGACCAGTTCTGAGGCGAGATCGCTGAAGTCCGCGATGCCCATCTTCAGCGTGACGATGATCCGATCCCTGCGGACCTCGACCGAGTCGACCGAAGTGTGGTCATCCAACAACCGAGCGGCGCTGTCCATGTTGTCGCGGACGCAAATGTGCAGCACAACATGCTGACGAACCTGCCGCATGACATCGTCGACCGTTGCATTGACCGACATCACGCCCCGGTCGATGATTCCGATCTTGTTGCAGATGTCTGCCAGTTCCGGCAGGATGTGGCTGGACACGATGATCGTCTTGCCCATCTCGCCCAATCGTCTGAGCAGATTACGCATCTCGATCCGCGCCCGAGGATCCAGCCCACTTAACGGCTCGTCCAAAAGCAACACCTGCGGATCGTGCAACAGCGTGCGGGCCAGCCCCAGCCGTTGGGTCTGGCCGCGGCTAAGCGTATTGGCGAACGCATCGCGTTTGAAATCCAGGTCGACGATCTGCAGCATCTCGTCGCATACCTTCCGACGCTGCTGACCGCGGATTCGATAGGCGGCTGCAAAAAACTCCAGATACTCAATCACCCGCATATCGTCGTACACGCCGAAGAAATCAGGCATGTACCCCACCAGACGCCGAATCTCCTTGGCCTTGGTGTAGATGGAATTGCCGCAAACGTAGGCCTCGCCCCAGGTCGGGTTCAGCAACGTGGCAATGATCCGCATGGTCGTCGTCTTGCCCGCGCCGTTGGGACCGATAAATCCGAACAAGTCGCCTTGCTCCAAATTCAATTGGATCGACCGGATCGCGTATAAATCCCCGTACTTCTTCGTCAAATCTTGCGTTTCGATCACGCCGCGTGCCTTTTCAGTTGCCGACAGAATTCGTTTTCCGAAATGCTAATCCACGATCCCGTCAGCCACAACCCTAACGCTGGAAGATGGGCAGGAACCCAAGGTCCAATTGAAGCATGATCAGATTGCAACTGGTCACGTAAATCGGTCCAATATTGCCTGCCCAATACCCCTCGTTGTTCTGTTCCGAGACAATCCGGTCATACAGCCGATCGCGGAAGGGCTCCCACTCGCGCCGTTCTTGCCGGTACATGACTTGAGAATAGTATAGGTAGGTGTAATGCCAGTGTCCGAACGACTGGGCTTGGTCGGTGATCCGGCCGAGCGTCTTGTGGCAGTATTCCAGCATCCGCGGCACGTACTCGCTGTCATAATCTCCCGCATTGTACAAGGCCGCCAAAGCCGCCGCCGTAATCGCCGGTCGCGAACTGCCTCGGCTGGTCGAGCTGTAGGAGATCCCCCCATCGGCATTCATGCAGCCGTAAATGTACCTTTTAGCCGCATCAATGGACTCGGCAGGTACCGGAATGCCCGCGTTGCGGCATCCCCGCATCCCCTGAACCTGCGTGATCGTCGTCGAACCTTCGTCGAAATCATTTCCATCTTTGGCGCTGACATAACCCCAACCGCCCGCCTTGGTCTGAGCCCAACAACTGAATTCGACGGCCTTTGTCAACGCTTCGATCAACATCTGACGGGTTTCCTCGTCCTGCTCCTCGCCCAGCACCTGAGACAAAAAGAGCATCGAGAACCCGTGCCCGTAGGTGTAACGATTATCTGTTTGAGGGTCGCCGATCAAGCCGTTGGACCGGCATTTGGTGAAGAGATAATCCACGGCACGACGGATATTCCTGGCGTACGGACCTTGGGTGGTGGTTGATCCTGAACAAATCAGGGCTGTACCAGCGAGGGCCGTCATAGCGGTCGGGTAATTGCCCGCTGTCCAGTGGCCTCGGATCGGTGACTGGGTCCGAGCGACCCAATCCAAACCGTTTTGGGTGGATCTAGCCCATGCCGGACTGCGTGACGCCCAAGCTGGTTTGTTTCCCAACGATAACGTGGCAGCCGAGAACGGGATTGCGGCCAGGGACCGCAGAGCTTGGCGTCGCGATAGATATCCTGCCATGACCTTCGTGGTCTCCCTTCACCATGAATGACACAAGACGATCGACCGGGTGCTGTCTGCCACGAACTCATGACCGTGATCGTCGCGAATCGTTGCCCCTCGGTCCCCCCATTATACTCTGTCACTGACCGGCGGCCAGTTGTTCAGTCTAAGCTCTGTCAGAAAAGGGGGCTGACCCTTTGGAGGGCACGCTGAAAATCGGGAAATACGGTGTGCCTGGAGAGGGTCAGATCCTTTTTCTGACAAAGCCTATATATACCTCTTCCAGGCAGTGGACCAAATTACAATTTGGGCACAGGAATCGGCTTATCCTTCGGCAGCGGCTTGATTGGCAGGTCGTAATGCGGTTGAAAATGGACGCCGAAACCGCGGTCTTTCTCCCATTGAGCTCGTTGGGCCCAGGGGGTGCCTGGGTGGTTTTCGATCACGACCTCAAACAACTCGATGGCGCGATCGATGTACGGTTTGCTCTCTTCGGTCAACGTTTTCTTTCGCGTAGAGATCCGCCAATCTTGCAGCACTTGACCGGATGATCTGGTAGGCGAGGCGGTTTGGGGGTTACGCATAAATTCTTCACAGGCTGCGCCGTACTCCCAGATACGAGCCTGATAGGCGATCAGTTGGGCGTAGATCAGGTCAAAATTTGCCTGCCAGCGGGGGTCGGCTTCTTGCTGACGATGATGCAGGGCGGCCTCCAAGGCCTTTTGGACGCGAGCCAGGTACACCAGGTAGTTTCTGGCTTTCGCTTGTTCGGCTCGGGCCTGGCGTACAAATTCTTGTTGATTTAGAGAGAAATGCATTCGCATTTCGATCTGGCGAGCCACCTCGGAACTCTGATGGGGATTCAAATCATAGATACATTGCCAGATGATCGAGCGCAGCGGATACTTGTCACGCTCGGCCATAATCTCATCGCGTCTCCCCAAATCGGGACGGTAGGGACGCATGATTTCCAGTTCGTATTTCCGCTTTTCGCCGCGGACAAGATTCGATTCCAGACTGGGCAACATGAAGAAGATGCCGCCCGTTTCTCGTGCCAGCCTGCATTGTTCGTAGGGTCCGAAGCCACTGGGGAAAGCGTCGCGTCGGCGTCGAAATCCGTCGATCTGCAACTGTTCGACAAAGGCCGTTTCTGGCCCCCGGTCGATAGGCAACCAGTGAACTCGATTGGTTTGCGGATGCCGCCAGCGTACGTGCGCGTACGGGTAACCGAAAACCGCCTCGCGACCCAAAACGTAGATTCGGCAATTGGCTGCTTTGGCCTCCTGCACCGTCCGCTCGATGTACTGCCGGTTGTCGTCCTGTTCTCCGCTCTCGTCGGACACCAGGATCAGCACCATCTGACGGCGGGCGCGTCGAGCGTAATCGCGGTGAGTGGAGATCGCGCGAATGATGGCCTGACACATATATTCTTTGCCCGAAGGATCCTCGGGAATGGCATCGATGGCCGCTCGGATTTCTTCCAGATCGCTGGTCGGTCGCTGAGTCAGTTGTAGGTAGCCCTCGCCGAAACAAACGACGGAGGTTTCCAAGTACTTCGCCTGACTGCGGCCGAACATGCCCAATTGCAGGTAGACGTTATTCAACCGCTCGCGGATCTCCTGCTGGTCATCCTTCATGCTGCCCGATTGGTCGAATAACCAGATCACCAGCAAGGGGCCCTTTTCCATCATCCACATCAATTCCTGGGCGATCCGATCCATTGCTTGGGCATAATCATCGATGATCGCACGCGGATCGCCCTTGAACTCCTTGTCCGGCACGGCCTCGATCAAGCGATGGAAACCGGGCGCATGGGCCAGCGGATGGTCGATGCTGATCTGACTGACCTCGGCAGCAGCGGCAACTTCGGCCAGCACCTGCTGATCCAAAACCGGCATTCCGATCATCCCCTCGGCACCGACAGCCATATCCGCCAAAGGGCTGGAAAGAACGCTGGTCGGCGTCACCTCGGTAGAAACCTGGATCTGCGTATCCAGTTCAAATTCAACCGGATCATCCTCATCGCGCGGATCGAACATGGCTTCGACCATCGTCGGAACACTGCGGTCGTAGGTGGCGACCGTCAGGTAAGCCATCAGCAGCAGGCCCATCAGGTGAACGAGCAGCGAGATCCCGCACGATCCGAAACTCTGGAAAAGCCTCACCAGCCTGGAATGCTGTTCGATGTCTTCCAGTTCGTCCAGCTCGTCCAACGTTGCCAGATCTTCGTCGTCTTCCGGAATCGTCGAGTTAGCCACGGGTATCGATTGCACCAATTCTTCCACATCCTCCGCAGCAGCAACGGGTTCCGAAATACCCTGATCGGCGTGGTTTCTCGAGCCGCGTCGCAACGGAGGTGGTTTGGATACCATGGTCGTTCCTACAATAGACCAGCCGCGGGTTCGCCTCGGTCAGCACGGCGGGCCCCAGGCCCAGCC
>REEF01000332.1 GCA_007695205.1 Planctomycetaceae bacterium | reverse complement strand
AGCTGCCGATCGAGGCGGTTACGGCGCGACTCATGTCTTTGCAAATCCGATCGTCGCAGCGGCTTCACATCGCCTCAAAGCGCGATCGGGCCTCAGAAGGCGAACTCATTTACCGGTTGGTAAGTGGAATGGCCGAACACGACGGAAGGGAAACCATTGTGGATGCTTGGGTTGAAGAGGAAGATTTGGTGCTGCTATCGCCCTGCTTTCATCGTATGGTTGTCCCGAGTGAGAAGCTCAAACGGTTCCTGGGCAACGATTCGTCAAGGTTGTCAGATTTTGAGATCGACGAAGATGGACGATTTCTTCATTGGCCTCATTCCGATACCCATCTTGGCTGGAAGCAGTTGCAACAATTGATTGATCCATCGGCAGCAATCGAGGATGTGAAGAAGACCGAGCAGTTTAAACAGACGTACGGCAGCGCCGTTCGAGCTCTTCGTGAATCCTCAGGTCTAAAACAGACCGATGTTGTGGGGCTTACGCCCAGGCAGTTGCGGCGGATAGAACACGGCGAGCAAACCGTTTCGAGGAAAGCATTGGAAGCGTTGTCGGCGGCTCATGGTATTCCAGTCGAGGAATACCTGCGGAAATTGGCTGTTCTTGCAGCGAAGACTCCAAGCACTGCCAACGAAGCGAGCGCGCAGGAGTAAGTGGTTCAATTCCAAAGTAGTAGGCACACTCCGTGTGCCGTAACCTGCGGACGGCACACGGAGTGTGCCTGCTACAATTTGTGCCTGCTACGATTTGTTAAAGAGAATCAACCAACATGCGGTATCATTCGAGCAGACGAAGTCGGCTGGACCAGTCGGTCCTCAATAGCCGTCTGGCGGGTGCGGTCGCGTACGACCGCATCGCGGGCTATTTTCGCTCGAGCCTGTTCGAAATCGCCGGCGAAGCACTGAACGGCATGCAAGGACCGGTCCGAATCGTCTGCAACTCGGAACTGGATCCCGAGGATATTTCGACTGCCGCTGCGGCGCAAGCTGCGATGCGCCGCAGTTGGTGTTCGGGGCGCCCCGAGGATGCACCCGTCGATGCGCTGCCTCGTTACAAGGCTCTCTATACCGCGCTGACGTCCGGAAAACTAGAGGTACGGGTCTTGCCGGATTCCGCCTTTGGTTTGATCCACGGCAAGGCGGGCGTGATTCGCTATGCCGATAAGCCCGCGACGGCATTTCTCGGCAGCGTCAACGAAAGTGCCAGTGCCTGGAGAATGAACTACGAATTGCTGTGGGAGGATGACTCGGCCGAAACGGTCGCTTGGGTTCAGGAGGAGTTCGACGCCCTGTGGAACGATCCGCGAGCCATGGGCCTTTCGTGTTGTCCGTTCATTGTCCAGGACATCAAACGAACCATCGACAGGCGAATCATTGAACGAACGGAGTTTCAGCAGACGAAGGACCCGACCGTTGCGGCAGCCACGGCCGCGGTGGAAACGCCCGTGTATCGCCGAGAACTGGGGCTGTGGCCGCACCAGAAGTATTTTGCCAAGCTGGCGCTCGAACGTCATCGACTGGGCGGTGCACGGTTGGTGCTCGCGGATCAAGTTGGGCTCGGCAAGACGGTGCAGCTCGCGATGGCTGCCCTGCTGATGGCGGTCGATGATCCGGATGGCGGGCCGATTTTGGTGCTTGCGCCAAAGCCGCTCCTGCAGCAGTGGCAGGACGAGTTGATGGAATTGTTGCTGTTGCCGTCGGCGCGATGGACTGGCAAATCGTGGATCGACGAGCACGATCTCGAGTACCCGTCGGATGGTGTGCGATCGTTGGGGAAATGCCCACGGAGAATCGGCTTGGTTTCTCAGGGGCTGGTGGTGCGAGGCATGCCGGAAGCAATTCGAGAATTGCTGAGTCGTCAATACACGTGCGTGATCGTCGACGAAGCCCATCGGGCTCGCCGACGAAAAATCCCCAAAGTCGACGCTGGCAACGACGAAGTCGATGAACGCGCCGATCCGAACAAGCTGATGGCGTTTTTGCGAGATATCGGCCCCAAGACCAAGAGCATGTTGTTGGCGACGGCCACGCCGGTCCAGCTCCATCCGTTGGAAGCATGGGATCTGTTGCACACGCTTTCTTACGGCAATGCGGGCGTCTTGGGTGGCTGGACACGGACGAGTCCCTGGTTTCAAGCCAGCCGTTGCCTGGCGATTGCCACCGGTGAGCAAACCGTCCCAACCGATCCCAATGATGGCTGGCAGTTCGTTCGCGATCCTTTGCCGGCACGAAGCGAAGACAATGCACTGGATCGCATTCGGCGAAACATCGACGCCGATGACCAACAGTGGCAGTTCAAACCCGAGGTGCTGAACCGGATATCGCCTGCGATTCGTCGCACTCAGCTTGAGAACAGTTTGCTGCCCGGATACGGCGAACGCTTCAATCCGTTGCTTCGCTGTATCGTTCGCCGGACGCGTGGCTACCTGGAAGATACGATCAACCCGGCAACCGGCAGCTACTACCTGCCTCGTGTTGCCGTGCGATTGTTTGGTGAGGACAACGACAGCGGTCTGACGCTTGGTGGTTACCTGCGTGACGCCTACCAGGAGGCCGAGAACTTTTCGCAATTACTCCAGTACCGAGTTCGGGGGGCCGGGTTCTTTAAGACGCTGTTATTGCGGCGTCTCGGCAGCTCCATGGAGGCTGGACGGCGCACGGTTCTCAAGTTGCTCGGTCATGAGTTGGACGCGTTCGGCGACGAGGACGAAGACGACTTGGAAGACGAGCATGATGCCGATGAAGTCGCAGCCGCGAATCGACTTGCCAACGCGAACAGCGACTTCAAGGATTTCACCGAGGCGGAGGTGACCTCGCTGACTCGGTGCCTCGAGCTACTAAAACAGGGTGGCAATCGCGATCCGAAATTGGAGGCGATCCTTGGTTATCTGCTGGGAACTCGTCCGGATGTAGAACGTCGCTGGTTAGAACTCGGTTGCATCCTGTTTTCGCAGTACTACGACACGGTTCGCTGGATGGGCGATGAACTGGCCAGGTTGCCCGAGTTCGCCGATATGGAAATCGGGCTCTATGCGGGCAGCAATCGATCGGGATTTTGGCGTGCCGGCCGTTTTCAGCGCTGCCATCGCGAGTTGCTGAAGTCTCGGGTGCGCAGTGGCGAGCTGAAGTTGCTGCTCGGTACGGACGCCGCATCCGAGGGGCTCAACCTGCAGCGTCTTGGAACGCTGATCAACATCGACTTGCCATGGAACCCGACCCGGCTCGAGCAGCGAAAGGGTCGTATCCAGCGAATCGGCCAAACACGCGAGGTGATTTGGATTGCCAATCTGCGTTACCGCGATTCGGTGGAAGATCGCGTGCACGAGGTATTGGCCGATCGGCTGGAAGCCATCCACGACTTGTTTGGTCAGATCCCGGATACGCTGGAAGACGTTTGGGTACAGATCGCACTCGATAACGAAGTCGATGCACGCAAACTGATCGATCGAACCACGGCAACTCGAAATCCCTTCGACACGAAGTACAGCAAAGTCGAGGACGCCGACTGGGAAAGCTGCTCGTTGGTACTGGACCCAGTTTCGGTAGACGAATTGCTCAAAAGCGGCTGGTGACTCGATAGTACAACGCCCAGCGACACATTGGAATTGAACAGAGCACGCGGTGGAATGGGGCAAGCGAATTTCCGTCTTGCTCTTGTCCGGACGCCCCGCACGGCGGACGCCAGCGGGCAGTGGAAAACAGTTCGAACAAGTTGCGTCGCGCAGCGCCCGTTGCGAGCTTGATACCATCGGAACCCCGCTCCAGGCCCCTTTGAGCATCAGCATAAGTTATAAGTCAAGACCTGACCCCAGACGGTGACCCAGACCCCCGTTCGGCGCCCGGGGGCCACATGGGCGCGTGTTAGTCGACGAAGCATCCGCGAAGCACGTCGTCCTGGTCGATCAGAGCGGCAATCTCATGGCTGCAGTCCCGGGTCGACAGGACGGTGAATCGGTCCGGTTTGACGGCCGGAGCGTCTTCGACCGCCTGCAACCACTCGTGCCGTGAGAAGGGATCGTGGCGGATGCCCTGCCAGAAACCGGTTTTTTCCAATACATCGGCAATCAGCTCGGCGTTGTCGCCCTGCAAATGGCTGACAAGATACGCAGCCACGCCGACCTGCAAACCATGGGCTCTGGGGCGTTGGACGATCTTGTCCAAAGCATGGGAAATCAGATGCTCGGAGCCGCTGGCCGGTCGCGAGGAACCGCACATGGCCATCGAAACACCGTTCAACATCAACGCGGTGGCGAGCAGACGAATACCGTCCAGATCGCGCGTGGGCCGCGAGATGAATTGATGCACCGTGGCATTGGAAAGCAGGGCTGCCAGATCATCCACAGGCTCGCCGCATTCGTGATAGGCCAATTTCCAGTCGCGAATCGCAGTGAGCTTGGCCACCAAGTCACCAACACCCGACCACCAGAGCACATCGGGAGCTTGCAGGCAGGCTTCCATGTCGACCACAACGCCGTAGGGTAACTGCGCCGGCAACGATCTGCGACGGCCGCGCAAGGTCAAGCTGGACTGGGGCGCGCAGAAGCCATCGTTGGACAGCGACGTCGGGACCGCATAGTAGGGCCAACCGGCCAAGCTCGCCGCGTATTTCGCAACATCCAGGCATTTGCCGCCGCCTAGCCCAAAGAGGGCATCGCAGTCGCCCGGCAGTTCGGCCAGCAGATTCGTCGCGGTCTCAAACTCCACGCCATCCACCTCGATCCATCGATGAACCTTGATCCCAACCGCCTCGAATCCTTCGAGCACAGGCTGGGTCAGGGGTTTCGGTAGCCCGGCACTGACAAGGAATATCGGCTTGCGATAGGCTTCGCGCTGCGCGTAGATCCCCAATCGCCCGAGCGCCTTGGGTTTAATACGGACGAACGACGGGATACCAACTTGAGACGCTCTCCAATACATGGCAGGGGCCTTTTGCTAACAGACGCGTTCTTGGGACAATGCCGCCGTCACTTCGGTCCATTGCTCGAAAGGGCGAAAAGGAACACCTTCCTCCCGGCATGCGGCCGCCAGGTCGCTTCGAGCGAAACGGTACTTCGCAGGGACCAGGCGGGCAGCGTCGAAGTCGGGGACGCCGTCCCCAGCAAACGCGACCGTGTGCGTCTGCTGCTGGAATACCCGCACCACCGCAGCCTTGTCGATACCCGTCTCCCAACACGAGTGGGCTGGGTCGGCAGGCCTTTCCATGATCAAGCGGCCGTCTACGATTCGGCCAGGATTGGCAAAGACGGGCAATTGCACTCCCGCACGGGCAAGCAGTTCCTGGACGTACCAAGAACAACCGGCTGAGACAATGACGATCTCCCAGCCCAAGGCTCGCAACCCGTGGACATGATCGGACAGATCCCGCGGCGTTTCCATCATGTCGACCATACCAAGCAAGGCCGACTCTCCCCCCTCGGCCGCCGCAAAGAACGCCTTCAGGGCATCGAAATGCGTCATTGCACCCGCCCGATATTCGTTCCAATAATCGGGCGTGCCGCGGGGAACCAAGTGCTTGCGGACCAACTGGTAGAAATCGGGGCGAGCGAGCGTGCCGTCAAAATCGGAGACAAAGACAGCACGCCGCTGGGCAGGGGACTGAGGCACGGCTTGTTCTCGCTGGAAAGGTTGGTCGTAGGTGTCTTCTACTGCTTGGGGCGTTTGATTTGCAAGTATCACCGAATCCTTCGGCCTGGCGAAAGTAGACTCAGCACAGCGGCAAACAAGGCGGCGCCGATGATCGACCAGATGATCGGGAAACTTTGCCCCCCGACGGTGATGGCAAAGATCTCCGGAAGCGCCAACGCACGAGCCAACCAGGTTCCCAGCAGGGCGCCGATGAAGCCCAAGGCGATCGCCACGACGCAACCGCCGCGCGAAAAACCCACCAGAGACTGAGCCACGGCGCCACAGACGCCCGCGACGATCAGCAGAAGAATGAAGTCAATAATGGTCATAGGTATTCCCCTCTTTTCATTCCCAGCAGCATGATCCTACTCCTCCACCGGGTAACCTGCGCTGGTCCACGCCTGCCAGCTTCCCGGGACATTATGCACTTTATTAAAACCACGGCTCTGGAGCAAGCTGGCCGCGATGCTGGCCCGATACCCGCTGGCACAGTAGGTCACCAACGGCTTGTCTCGATCCAATTCAGGCGTCGAATCGCGCAGCGTGCCCACAAAACAGTGCCGCGCTCCGGGAATGTGGCCGCGTCGCCATTCGCCGTCAGAACGCACGTCCAACACCTCGAAATCCCCGCGATTGTCGTGCAGCTCCTGGACGGTGCGTTGAGGCAATCGCTGCATCGCACGTCCGGTGTTCGCCCAGGCCGTCATGCCTCCGGCGAGATACCCCGCGTGCTCGACGACCCCAGTACGCAGAAGCAGCCGCAACACGCGGTCACGGTCGGTGTCGTCGTGCAGCACCAGCAGCGTGGGTACTTCGGATTCGAGCATGTCTGCGGCCCATACCGACAATTCCGCTCGGTCGCCGATATTCACCGCCCCAGCGATGTGCCCGCCGCCGAAAGCCAGCATGTGTCTCACATCCAACAACTGGTACCGGCCTTGATCGATCTTCTCCTGGAAGCTTTGCGGCGGAAGACCGGGACAGCCAGGCAGGTTTCCCAGCACCGGTGGTCCTTGACCATTGACCTTTTTCAGCTTGGGGTAATGCGACGGCACGGGCGGAGCGCCCTCCTCGATGAACGCCTGAAATCGTTCCAAGTCGTCGAACTGCAGGAAGGGATTCCCGCGCCGCTCGTGTCCGATCGTGCTGGCCGGTCGCTCGCCGATATCGGCACCGCACGCCGATCCGGCGCCGTGGCACGGATAGATCATGACGCCGTCGTCCAGCCTCAGATAGTAGTCCTTGAGGGTCTGAAACAGTTTTTCCGTCAACTCGGGCGTCGCTTGTTCACCGAGCAGATCGGGTCGCCCGGCGGATCCCACGAACAACGAGTCGCCGGTCAGCACCCCCCAGGGCTCGTCGGGGCGGTCGTTCTCGGCCAATTCGAACGAGACATGTTCCGGTGTGTGTCCGGGAGTATGCCGCGTGGTCAGGGCGACTTTGCCGAACGGAAAGCGGGTCCCGTCGCGAATCGCTTCGTGTTCGAATCCATAGCTGGGTTCGCCTTCGTGGCTGCAGTAAATCTTTGCCGTCCCGGTACGATGCGCCAGTTCACGAGCACCGCTCATAAAATCCGCGTGGATGTGCGTCTCCAGAACATGCGTGATCGACACGCCATGACGCTCGGCCATTTCCAGGTAGACATCGACGTCAGGACGCGGATCGACGACCGCGGCACTGCCTGTGCTCGTATCGCCCACCAGATAGGACAACTGGGCGATGCCCTCGGTCAGCAGACTTTCAAATATCAACATGTTATTTTCTTTCTTTCCTCGGCGGATCGGGAACTTGGTTCAGGTCACGGCTGTTCATTGAGTTTCGCGAATCCTGATTTGATTGCTCACCTGTTTGGCGCCAGATGTCCAGGCGATTTGCGCGGCGATTTCCAAGGCGTTGGGCGAATCGACGACACCGGTCAACATGACGTGACCATCATTGACCGTGACGGTGATCTCGCTGTCGTCGATCAGCGGGCTCCAGTACAACCGATTCTCGACACGGTACTTCAAATTCACGTCCGACACAGGTTCGGGCACTGCCGACTTGACCATCAGATCGTTTTCAACTTCCGAAACGCCGCGAATGCTGGACGCTACCGACTCCGCGCGGCGTTTATCAAACTCCGAACGCACCGTTCCCCTCAAAGTGGCCCGATCTTCTTCCACCGTGACGCTCAAGTCGTATTCACTCAAATAACGATCGCGTGCCAACGCGGCGGAAAGCGATTGTTCCACCTCGGCCGCGCTGCGTGGATGATCGTTGTGTACAACGATGGCGTTCTTGACATCCCAGACGCCCAGCGTGTTCCTGGCATCTTCCTCGGCTGCCCGCTTGGATCGCAAGCTATCGACGGTTCCGACCAGGGTTACCACGCCTGATTCGACATGCACGCGAACTTGTGAGGCATCGACGCGAGGATCATGGGTCAATGCCGACTCGACCGCCAGCAGTATCTCGTGATCGTTTCCAGGCACATACGGCCGGTGACGGCGCATCGCGGTGTCTGTTTCTGAGTCGACAAGAACCGCCGTGTTGTCCACGGACCTTACACCGACAACCCAAGCGAGGTCGTGGACACGCTGCTTGGCTGCCTCGGACTCGACCGTCCCTGTCAGCTTCACTTGACCGTCATCGACGATGACGCGGATATCGGGGTCGATCAACCAGATGTCGCCCTGAATGCGTTTCTCGATCTCCTGCTGAATCTCGTCGCTCGACCGCACTTCCGTGGGATCAACAACCAAATGGTTGGCGATTTCCTGGACGCCGGGGATATCCGCCACCATCTGTTCGCCCAGCATCCTCGCGACGTACGAGTCCACCTGACCTTGAAGCGTCACCGCTCCTTCATCGACTCCGACGACGATCTGCCACGTGTCGGTCACCGGACTGTCGCGCAGCGCCCCGCTGATTTGCACAGCGACTTGATCAACGTCCAGATCCGCGGGCCGTAGCGACAGGTGGTCCACGACCGCTCGGACCCCGCGGATCGTCATAGCCGCATTCACGGCCTGACGCTTATCCGCCAGACGGTCCAACTCCCCTCGGAGCGTCACGATGCCATCGGCACAAACGACCTGGATATCGTCGGATCGCAACCCTGTTTCTTCAGACAACTCCGCCGTGACCGCACGCGCAATTTCTGCGTCATCGATGCTTCTGGCCAGCGCACTCTGCCCGCCGACCTGTGCTGCGAAGACTAACAGAAACATGGCCATGGTCGACGTCACGATCATCGTTCGATGATTCTTCAACATGTGTCTCTTCAACATGACTACTCCTCGACTTCCTTTTTTGCTGCTGTCATCAATCAATCGTCACAAAGTCAGCGACCAACGGGAGCGGGCCAACACCAGCCGAGCGGTAGCTCGAATTCGGGATCGGCAAAGAAATAACTGTCGGATTCTGTTTGGTGGTACCCAGCGCGAACGGGGTCGGGAGTCGTTTTCGGGCAACAACGAACCATGTGGAAAACGCTCTCTCCGAAAACGACTCCCGACCCCTTCCGCATAACGCAACAGTAATTCA
>REEF01000333.1 GCA_007695205.1 Planctomycetaceae bacterium | reverse complement strand
TACCCTGAGCGAAAGGGGTTCGACCGAATTCACCCGTCCAGACGACCAACGTGGTCTCCAGCAAGCCCTGGGCTTTCAGATCGCCTAGCAGGGCCGCGATCGGTTGGTCCACCGAAACCGCGTTCTTCTGGTGCCCGTCCTTCAGGTTGCCGTTCTGTGGAAGGTTCGGCCGGACGGATGTTGGCCACCGGGTGGTCTCCGGCCTTGAAGATCGAACCTTGATAGGCGGCGGGCAGGAATCCGGAATTGAAGTTGTCCAAGCCTCCCGGCGGGATCAGTCCGCCGTTCAAGACGATGAAGCCGGGCAGCTCCTGGTTCTCGCTGCCCAGACCGTACCCGACCCAGGCGCCCATGCTGGGGCGGCCTTGCAGGCCGGATCCGGTGTGCAGGAAGTAGTTGGCGGCCGTGTGCTCGGGGAACGGCGAGACCATCGATTTGATGACGCACAAGTCGTCGACATGTTTGGCCACATGGGGAAACAGGTCGCTGACCCAAATGCCACTCTCGCCATATTGCCCGAAGTTCCAAGGCGACTTCATGACTCGGCCAATACTGTTGAACTGCGTGGGTTCCAACTGGCCCATGGCTTGGCGAGGATCCTGACCATCGTATTTGGCCAGCATCGGCTTGTAGTCGAACGTATCGACCTGCGACGGCCCACCGTCCATGTACAGGAAGATGACGTTCCGGGCTTTCGGTGGAAAATGAGGCGGCTTGGGAGCCAAAGGACTGGTCGAAGCAAACGATCGGTCGTCCATCAAGGCCGCTATTGCCAAGGCGCCGAAACCGCCGGCGCAAGTTCTGAGCATCTCGCGACGGGAGACGGAGCGTGGAAGGAATCGTCGACAATGCATGGGTAAGTATCCTCTACCGGTCAGTTCAAGTAAATGAACTCCTTCATGTTGAACAACACATGCGCCAGGTCCGTCCAGATTCGCAGATCATCGTCCGCAGCGCCGTACAGTTCCGCCTGCCGCTCTAGAAACCGTCGAATCCGATCGAGCTGGTCGGTGGTTGGCGGCTTGCTGAACGCCTGGTGGAACATCGCTTCGATCCGCAACTCGGCCGACGCGTGTTCGTCCAACATGCGCTGTGCCCATTGCTGTGCCTGGCCGATGACGAAGGGATCGTTCATCAGGATCAACGATTGCGCGGGCACGTTGGAATCGCTGCGCCGCCCCATCGTGCTGAACGGACTGGGCATGTCGAACGCCAGCATCATGGGCGACAAAAAGTTCCGGTTGACCGAGATGTAAACACTGCGACGCCCGTCGCCGTCCAGCGGCCCGCTCTGCGGCCTGCCGCGGCCTTCCATGAACGCGGTCAGATGGACCGGCACGCTCGGCCCGTACATCGCGGGATCCAGACGGCCGGAGACAGCCAGCATGGCGTCGCGAATCGATTCGGCTGGCAAACGACGTCGGGACATGCGGTACAACCACTGATTCTCAGGGTCCCGTTCGGCCGCACTCGCCTGATCGTCCGTCGCCTGGCTGGACATGCGGTAGGTGCTGGACATGACCATCTGGCGGATAGCATGCTTGATCGACCAGCCATGTTCTTGGAAATCGGCCGCCAGCCAATCGAGCAACTCGCCATGCGTCGGCGGCTGGCCCATGACGCCAAAATCGTCGACGGTCGGGACGATCCCTCGGCCGAATAAATGGTGCCACAGCCGGTTGACCAGCACGCGAGCTGGGAAGGGGTTGTCGGGAGCAACGATCTGCCGAGCCAGTTCGAGCCGGCCGCTGCCGTTTTCGATCGAGGGGTGCTCCTGCCCACCCAATGCCGTCAGCGAGCGTCGCGGGACAGGATCACCCAGATTCACGTGGCTGCCGCGGATGTGCACGCGATCATCCAAACCGTTCCCGTCGGTCGCGGCCAACACGTAGGTCGGCGCTGGGAGCGTTGCTTCGACCTGTTCCATCCGTGCCGAGCATTCCGCCGTGGTAGCAGACAACTCGATCAAGCCGTGCCGAGCGGCCCACGCCAGCATGACCGTGTGTTCGGCATCCGCCGTCGCTTGCTGCCAATGCTCCAGGCATTCCGACCAGAGGGTCCCACAAGCTTGTGCCAGACCACCAATGCTGTCGGCTCGAACGTCGGACAGCGCCTGGCGTGCCAAGTGGCTGGGCGGATCGGTCGGTGCAGGGCCGTGGGAAAAGCGGATCTGGTCCACCGCCGCAAAACCGTCGCCGCGATCGATGATCTCGATGTAAGCCCGATGCCCCATGTATCGCCGCAGATCGCCCGCCTGGGTCTTCCAAACGAACTGACCCTCGGTGTCGATGTTCTTCAGCTCGAAGCCGCCGAACAACAGGCCGTTGAACGGGAACATGAAGTATCCATCGATGATCAGCCGGATGGTGACGTTTTTGGCGTTCAACCGGTAATGGATCGCGGGGTGGTTCAACGTGAAGGTGGGCGAGCGTAACACGCCGTGCAATCGCGGGGATGTCAACCCGCCGTGCAGCACGCCGGGCATCACCGGCAGATCGGATCGTGATGCCACATCCCATTGCCGGGCCCGGGTCGGTTGCGAGTCGAACGCTTGGCCTTCGACGAACCAGCCGTGATCGTCACAGCCGGGCGGGAAGTCCGCGAACAGAACCGTCTGCTCTCGGCTCGATTCCGCCTGCTGGGCTCGATCTTCCAAAGCCGTCGACACGCGGGCTCGAAGTTCGTCCCACGACGCGTTCTCGTCGCCCATCACGTCGACCATCCGGCGGAACGCAACCAGCGGATGCGACAGATCTTCCACCGTCGGATCCTGCAACGCCGCGACCCATCGATGGACCTGGTCGACATCCAGGCCATGGGCTTGAGCTGCGGCAGCCACGGCCGCCTGGTCCGGCGACGAGACGTCGCCACCCGCTCCGACTGACAACACATCGCGAGCGGCCAGCAACCCCGCAGCAAAACGCTCGGCATCCAGCCTGGTCGCGTCGATCGCTGCGGCCAACGCTCGATCACCCTCGGCTCGAAGCTCCTGCAACCCATCCACCGCCCCAGCGATCTGCCCCCCAGGGTCCAGGATCTTTTCCTCGCGCCGAGAACTCTTCAAAAAGCCGGACAACGCATAGTAGTCGTCGATCGAAATCGGGTCGAACTTGTGGTCGTGGCAGCGGGCACAGGCGACCGTCAGACCTAAAAACGCCTTGGTCATAACGTCGATCTGGTTCTCGATGCGGATCGCTTCGTCCCCCGCGACATCCGTCGGCGCATGAACCGCTTCGCCCAGATACCAGAACCCCGTGCCGATGACCGATTCGTTGAATCCGTCGGTCGGATGCCGCCGCGGTTCGGAGAGCAAATCGCCCGCAAGTTGCTCGATGATCAACTGGTCGTAGGGCACGTCGGCATTCAGCGCTCGGATCAGATAATCGCGGTAGCGCCACGCATGATCGATGACGAAATCGAATTCATGCCCATGCGACTCGGCGTAACGGACCAGATCCATCCAGTGCCGAGCCCATTTTTCTCCGAAGTGGGACGACGCCAGCAACTGGTCCACCAGACGCTCGTAGGCTTGCGATGAATCATCCGCGACAAACGCCTCGACCTGCTCGACCGTCGGCGGCAACCCCGTCAAATCGAAAGATAATCGGCGGATCAACGTCCGACGGTCGGCCGTAGCGGCCGGTGACAAATCGTTCTGTTCCAGACGAGCCAAGATAAAATGGTCGATCGGATTCGTCGGCCAATCGGCCTGCCGAACATGGGGCGGAGCCACCTGCCGGATCGGCTGCCACGACCAGTGTTCGGCCATGCGCTGCTGCCAATCCAGGTCGTCGCGGATCACCTCGGCTTCGTCCATCGCGCCTGGCCAGGGAGCGCCCATCTGAACCCACTGCACCAGATCTTGGATCGTTTCGTCCGGCAAACGGCCTCGAGGAGGCATTTCGTACAATTCGTATCGGACCGATTGGATCAAGAGACTCGATTCCGCGTCCCCCGGGATCACCGATGGCCCGGAATCGCCGCCAGCGATAACGGCCGATCGACTGTCCAGCCGCAAACCGGCTTCCAGCCGTCGAGCGTCACCGCTGTGACACTCGTAACAATGATCGACCAGCACCGGGCGCACCCGTTTCTCGAAAAACTCGATCTGTTCCGCTGTTGGCTCATCGTACGCCGGATCGGCAAAGGCCGGACGGAGCAAGATCGCGCCAACAAAAAGGACAAACACACCCAGGAAGCATTTGGCAGAAACGGTCTGATTCGCTTGTCGGATGGTCTTCACGGGCGGAACCCCTGTTCGCATAAAAAAAACGTATTCAAACTGAATTATATGATTCGCGCTCGGCGCTTGGCAACCCAGGGGAAGTCGCATTTTGGGGCGCATTTGGGGTCAGAGCTTCATTAGCCACACCGCGAAAATCGCGTGAAAACGGCGAAGCCCGTTCTTGCCCGATCTCCGCGGAAACGAAGTGACGGTAGACCGCTGGTGCAGGACCTGGGCAAAAGCCCCGATGCTGGTCCCGAGCACTTCAGCGAGATCTGCAAAAACCTCGGGCTCGACGCCGCAGCAATCGAGCCTGACATGACTTTCGAAGAACCACTGGCGTTTTCGAGTGCGTACGTCGCCATCTTCGGGCTGAGCAACGGCGCCGCCGAGTTCCTGTCGTACTCGACGGACCTGGAAGCATTCCACCAAATGCTCCGGGGAACGCACGAGGACAAGTAACGCTCGTACTCGTTCCTAAGTCAACACGGGGCAAGAATCAAACCACTGGCGACCTTGTCGTTGCATCCAAGAGATCGTATCGACGGGTCCCCAGTTCCCCGGTTCGTAGACGGCCAACGGCGGCTCGTTTGTCGTATCCCAGGCAGTTTGGATCGGATCGATCAAACGCCACGAGGCCTCGACTTCGTCGCTGCGGGCGAACAAACTGGCGTCACCCAGCATGGCGTCCAGCAGCAGACGCTGATAAGCATCCGGCAACTCGCTGGTAAACCGACCGCGGAAGTTGAAATCCAGTTCGACCAGTTGCCGCTGCATGCCGGCATCCGGCACTTTGCTCTGGAAATGCAGTTGGATGCCTTCGGCCGGCTGGATCTGCAGCACCAGCCGATTCGCCTCGTGGTAGTCCGACGTACTATTGCCGAAAATCATGTGCGGTGGCGGCCGGAACTGGATCACGATCTGGGTGGTGCGACAGGACATGCCCTTGCCGGACCGCAGGTAGAACGGGACGCCTTGCCATCGCCAATTGTCCACGTGCAGCGTGATGGCGCCGAACGTGGCCGTACGGCTTTCGGGCCGCACACCGGGTTCGTCCCCGTACCCGCGATATTGGCCGCGAAGGGTCCAACGCGGAATTTCGTTCTGGTCCAGCGGTCGAACGCAGCGCAGCACCTTTACCTTTTCGTCTCGTACCGCATCGGCGTCGAATCGGGCCGGGCACTCCATGGCCGTCAGGGTGAACAGTTGCATCAGATGGTTTTGGAACATGTCTCGCAGCACACCGGCCGTTTCGTAGAACCCGGCGCGATGGCCGATCGTCACCTCTTCGGCGGCGGTGATCTGTACGTGATCCACGTAGTTTCGATTCCAGATCGGTTCGAAGATCGTATTGGCGAACCGCAGGACCAGCAGATTGCTGACCGTCTCTTTGCCCAAATAGTGGTCGATGCGGTAGATCTGCGATTCCGCGAACACTTGATGCACGATATGATTCAATCGCCGGGCGCTGGCTAGATCGGTGCCAAACGGTTTCTCGATGACCACGCGCCGTTCCGCACAATCTTCGCAGGTCATCCCGGCCTGGCCCAGGTTGATGACGATGGGTTCGTAGAATTTGGGAGCGGTGGACAGATAGTAGAGCCGAGTGGTCTGCGCTTGCGATTCGAGCTGATCCAGAAACTGACCCAGCGATGCGACATCTTCCGGTTGTGTCACATCCCCGGCGTGATAAAAGATCGAGGATGCGAAGTCGTCCCACACGCCACGGTCGAACCGGTGGCTCAGGTACTGCGCCGTCGAATCGGCCAGCCGATCACGCCATGCCTGGTGGCTGAACCCAGTGCGGGACGAACCGACGATCCGTGTCCCGGCGGGCAATCGCTGCTTGCGGTGCAGTTCATATAAGGCCGGGATCAGTTTACGGCTGGTTAAATCGCCCGATGCGCCAAAGATGATAATCGTGTGATCCATAGTTTTTCTCGCCTGACACGAACGTGTGCTGCAGCGCCCTCCTCTCTGACTCGCATGCTGTCACATTCGATGATTGTACCGCAAACGGTTCTGCCCGACGATGGCACGAACTGCATGGGCGACTTGACGCCCTTCGATTCCCGCAAGATACTAGAGGCTTCGCCCGACGGATGCGCGCACGGTGCGCGGATCTTCGTAGGTTGGGACTCCGTCCCGACCGTGTCGGATCGGAGGCCCAACCTACTGTGGTTGCTGCCAAGCGAAGCGCGGCCGCGTTAAGAAGAGAGGTATTGTGATGATTTACCGAACGGTGACCGTGCTGGGAACCATTTCCTATTCCGACCGTTTTCCGCGTTTCCCGGCGGCGATGTGGGCGTTTGCTGTGTCGCTCGCATTGATTTCCGCGGGGAACGGAGCGTTGGGTGTTGCGGCCGAGCCGCCAACGGACCGCGGCCCCAACTTCTTGCTGATCTTCACCGATGACCAGGGATACAGCGACGTGTCGACGTATCTGCCGACCGACGTTCAGACTCCGCACATCGATCGGATCGCCGCCGAAGGCATGCTGTTTACCACCATGCGGGCCAATTGTACGGTCTGCTCGCCGTCGCGCGCGGCGCTGTTGACCGGTCGTTACGCGGATCGAGTCGGCGTGCCGGGGGTGATCCGCACGCATCCCGAAAACTCCTGGGGTTACTTGGCGCCCTCGGTTCCGACCTTGGCCGATGAACTGAATCAAGTCGGGTATCACACGGCAATCGTTGGAAAATGGCACCTGGGGCTCGAATCCCCGAACACGCCGAACGAGCGCGGCTTCGATTTCTTCCATGGATTCTTGGGCGACATGATGGACAGCTATGTGACGCATCTCCGCCATGGAAACAACTACATGCGCCGCGATGGGCAGGTCATCCAACCGGAGGGGCATGCTACCGATTTGTTCTCCGATTGGGCCATCGATTACCTGCGCGATCGGGCTGGCCAGCCGGACGAACCGTTCTTTCTCTATCTGGCTTACAATGCGCCCCATTTCCCGATCGAGCCGCCGGACGAGTGGCTCGAGCGTGTTCGGCAGCGCGATCCCCAGTTGCCCGAGAAGCGGGCGATGAACGTGGCTTTTGTCGAACACATGGATGACGGGATCGGTCGCGTGTTGGCCGCTTTGGACGAAACGGGACTGGCTGGCAACACGATGGTCGTCTTCACCTGTGACAATGGCGGCTCGCTGCCCCATGCCCAAAACAACGATCCGTGGCGTGATGGCAAGCAGAGTCACTATGACGGCGGGCTCCGCGTCCCGTTCATGGCCCGATGGCCCGATCGCATCGCCGCCGAGTCGCGCAGCGATTATGCCGGTCTGGTCTTCGATTTGTTCCCCACCTTCCTGGAACTGGCTGGTGCGCCCCTGTGCGAGGATCTGGATGCGGTCAGTCTGGTCCCGATCCTGGACGGCGGCACGATCGACGAGCCTCGCGAGCTGTATTTTGTACGGCGCGAGGGAGGACCAGCCTATGGCGGCAAGAGTTACGAAGCGTTGATCCACGGCGACTGGAAGCTGTTGCAGAACGATCCCTACAGTCCCCTGGAACTGTACAATCTGAAGGACGACCCCCAGGAACAGAACAACCTGGCGGCCAAGCAGCCTCGGATCGTGCGTGAGATGTCTGCCGCATTGCGGCGGCACATCCAACGCGGCGGCGCCGTGCCCTGGCAACCTTGATCTCCGTAGGTCTGCGAGAAACGGCGGCGGGCTTCGACTTGAGTCGCCTGGGTGGCCATCTTCGCCCTGCAAGGGGACGTGTGTTTGCGGTCCATGCAAGCGCCCGATGATCTAATGCTACCGCCGATACGACGGCCGGAGTCTTGACCTGGCGGGCATATTGACGGCATAAAACGCTTCAACGTTCCGTGATTGTATCCCGCGTAAACGCGAACATGGGACGTGATGGGATGGGTAATGGGGGTTTTGGTTCAGAACTCCTGACTCGGGAGGAGATGCTGCGGCAGCCTATACGCCGCCCGGATCCCATCGCACAAGTCACGGTGCCCTCTTGCCCGAGCATCGTCGACTGCGGGTTTTCTGAAGTGTGTTGGCATCTGAGTTGCATTGAGAAGTTATCCATATACATTCGACCGTGGCGTTCCGCCGGAAAAGCCGTGTTTGGCGGAGATTTGCCCGGCCAGCGGACGGATCTCATCTGTGGGGTTATGCATAACTTTGCCGGATGGGGCGAACCGACTGAGAAAACTTTGCACAGGACTGTCTAGCCATGCGATTTCACATCAAAGGTTTTACGTCGCTTTTTCTGACCATTGCGTTTGTTGCGATCACGCTATCGGGTGGCGTGCTCTACATCGCTCCTCGATGCCGTGTCGCCGAGCAGATTGGGTGGACGGTGATGGGATTGGGCAAGGACCAGTGGGAGTCCCTGCACATCAATGGCGCGCTGTTTTTCGTGCTGGCAGGGGTACTCCATGTTGTCTTGAATTGGTCGATCCTGTGGGGCTATATTAGGCAGCGGAGGCAGGCTGGGCTAATGAGGAAGCGGGAGCTGTCGGCGGCGGTTGTTCTGGGGGGGATCGTGGTACTTGGGAGTCTCCTGGGTGTGGGGCCGTTCCGTTCGGTGGTGGATCTGCACGATTCCATTAAGGACTCGTGGGGAGAGCGACCGGGCCGCAGTGCGAGCGGTTTGGCTCCCGCGACGACCCTGCGAGACCTGTCGGCCGAGATGCGAGTTTCTGGCGAGCAGATTCTGGTGGCGTTAGAAGCCGAAGGTCTGGATGTCCCGGGAATCGGCGCCACGTTGTGTGAGGTGGGGGAGCGGAACGAGATGACACCGGAAGCGATTCGTGCGTTGGTGCAGCACTATTTTTCGCAACACCGGTCCTCGCCGGGACGTGGTGAGGGTGGCGGCGGCGGCCGCGGCGCGGGATTGGGCGGAGGCGGTGGGATGGGCGGTGGTGGCGGCATCGCCCGTGGTGGGCCTGGCGGATGCGGCG
>REEF01000334.1 GCA_007695205.1 Planctomycetaceae bacterium | reverse complement strand
ATCGGCCCGGAAGCTCTCTCGAATCTGTTCAGGTCAACCATTCCGGTACTGGAGGTTCTCGAACTTCGAGTCAAGTTGATCCAGTTGCGATTGCACAAACACAAGCCCCCGATGCCACTGCTCGCCTTGCCGACTCACGAGCATGGTTGGATCGATCCACGTGTTTTCGTCGAGCGATTGCGGAGACTCGAAGCGGATGATCTGACACCAAGCCGACTGGATTTTCTGGTTGCTCTCTCGCGTCTTGCCCCTGATCATCGGCAGGAGGCGCTCCGGAAGGCGGTCGAAATCCGCGAGCCGTACGGGAGGATCGTCCGTTACTCGCTGGGAGAGGACCAGTATCCCACCGAGGCCGACCGTGAGTGGAAACATGCCTGGTTGGCCGCCGGGCGATCGCGTTCGCCACGAGGGACGCTCGATGAGTTGGCTCCGCTGGAACTGCCTGATGCGGCCAACGTCATCCGGCCGGCCCGATTCCGTCTGCGGTATGAACGGATTCCCGATGACGGGTATCAACGATCGCATCCTCGGTATGGGGCGACAAAGCCTTATCTGAGCATCGAACCGGAAGGGGAAAGCACTTTTGATCCGGCCGGTTACCCGCAGCTGGTTTTCACCCAACGACTCGGCTCGAAGAACTACCTGCATTCGTTTGGGCTGCCTGCCTGGGCAGAGCAGTGGCTCGCTTCGCACTGGCCCGCGAATTCCGACCCGTTTTTGGCGGGGGCGGTCCAGCATCTGTTGCTCCGGTTGGACAGCACCGCATCGAACTGGGACGCCGTCGCCCCACTGATGACGCCTCTGCTGCACGCGGAACTCGAGTGGTCGGAAACGGCCCTGCAAACTCTTTGGCTGGGGCTCTTCAGCCGGGACACCGGCGCCCGGGCCGTGGCGTCCGACGCGTTGATCGAAGGGCTCCTCGACGGTCGCGCCCATCCCGAACCGCTCGCCCGGGTTCTGGTAGAAATCGCTGGCCGGAAATGGGCCAAGCTGAATCGACTCGGCGAGGGGCTCCGCCCTGTGATCCGGGTTTCCCTCTGGGGATCGCTGGTGGTCGCCGCCGTATTGGACGAACTAATCGCCTCGTGGGAATCCCCTCCCCGAGATGCCCATCACCTTTTGGAGATCCAGTTGGAACTACTGCTGGAAATCGGCAGTTCGCTCAGCGAGCGGGCGTCCAAGGCGCTGAAGGATATCACGGGCTCTGGCAAGTCCGCGAAGCTGGCCAAACAACTGCGCGCCCTCAAAAGCTCCGACGACAATCCCAAGTTCCGCCAAGCCCTTCTGGAGGGTCTCGCCGTCCGCCTGACCCGCGCCGAGCGGCCGTTTTCAGCCCGATGACTGCAGGCAGTAGATTCTTCGCCAAGCCGTGCGAGCATTTTATGACCGAAGACGCTATGGCCAGTTTCCTCCGGCGTTCGTTCCGGACCAGGACGGCCGGCCGATCCACAGTTGGCGGGTGCTGATCCTGCCGTTCATCGAGCAACAAGGCTTGTACCAACAGTACGAGTTCGCGGAACCCTGGGACGGCCCCAACAACCGTCGATTGCTGTCGCAAATTCCGAGCTTGTACCGGTGTCCCAGCGACGTTCGCACGGGAAGAGGTGTCAGCGAGTGGACCAGTTACGTAGCCGTGGTGGATACCCGAGCGGCTTGGCCTGGTCCGACTTCGGCCAAGCTGTCCGGTTTCCCGGCTGGCGCCGCAATGACGATCCTGGTCTTGGAGGATCAGAGCCAGGAGATCCCCTGGATGGAACCGCGTGATCTGACGCTCGAACAAGCGGTTTCCGTACTCAGCTCGCAGGATCCGCAGTTCGCCGGCGTCCATCGCCAAGACGATTTTTTCTACGAATACTCGAGCGTCCGACAAGCGGCCTTCGCCGACGGCAGCGTGCGTCCACTGTTCGACGGATTGCCGCGCGATCTGGTGACCAGCTTACTGAAGATCGACAAGAGTCCGGACCTGTCGCTGGTGGACTGGTCGACGTCGCCTGCCAGGAACAGACGCCTGAAGCTGTTCAACTGCCTGCTTCTGGCGACGTTCGTCACACTGACGCTGCTGCCTTTGCCTTGGGTATGGATCAAGCCTCGCTAAGAAGCCGCTCCACGTGGAAATCCACGATTGACTACCAAACCGCAGCCCCAACCGACCGGATCACCCGCTGGCACGACGCTCGCAGGAGTTCACATCACGGCGTCCACCAAGAATGCGAAAATGCAAGAATCCGATTCCGGGCGATTGACGGTATCCTGAGTGATCGCTAAAATTGCACAAAGTATGCATATGCTATTTTATAGAGTTCCTTGGGCAACCACGGTTTTTGGTGATCAGAGGTTGGTTTGTGACGCGTGTGAAGCAACGCCGAATCGCTTGGCTGCTGGCCTGGATGTACCTGACGCTGTCAGCGGCGGGTGAGGCGTTACACGGCCTGCCAGGCATGGGGCACACCGTGCACTGCGGACGGGTGGCGTTGTGGGTCGGTGGCGGATCGTCGAGCGGCGGTTCGACGTCTGCGTTATCCGTCCGTTGCTCGGCTTGCCATTGTCCGCGACCGCACGGGCCCCCCGAAGACCAGGACTCGTCTGCTGAGCGGATTTCTGTGGCTTCGATTCAACCGGACGCCTGTTGCCCGATTTGCAGCTATCTAGCGATGGGCAAGTGGTTTGCTGCGGCGCGGGAACAAGCTTGGGTGGGCTGTCTTGTCGGTGTAGCGTCAACGCTTCGCATCGTCCGGCCTGATGCGAAGCCCCACCGGTGCGTGTTGGCCCGCGGACCGCCGCGTAAAGCGGGCGTGGACAGCTAGGACGGAATTCGTTCCGTTCCCAAAGCAGTACTCCTTTGTTCCGAACGGAATGAATTCCGTTCTACGGCAACGCGCCTGCGGTGCGCGCATCATTTTTCGCAAAACACGAACCCATTCGCATTTTTTAGGATCATGGCGATGTTTTCTCTTTCGAACCATACTGCGGACCGAACCATCCGCCTCTACCGAATCGACATCAATCGAAACCTCCCCAAGTCTCGCCGCGCGTTCACGCTGGTCGAGTTGCTGGTTGTGATCGCGATCATCGGGGTGTTGGTAGCCCTCTTGTTACCGGCGGTCCAGGCGGCCAGAGAAGCCGCGCGGCGGACGCAATGCGCGAACAATTTGAAGCAATTGGCGTTGGCGGCTCACAATCACCACGACACGTTCCTTCGGTTTCCCACACCCGGCGCCGCCTGGAACGGCTATTCGGCTCAAGCTCAATTGCTGCCCTTCGTCGAGCAGGCGAATCTGCAGGATCAGCTCGATTTCACTCAACCTTTGATGCTTGGGCCTCCAAATGCGCCCACGGTCAATCCGGCTTTCGCATCCATGATTGACATGGTGCTTCCCGTGCTGATTTGTCCCAGTGATGCCGGACAGGTGATTCACGTCGACTATCACGGCGTGCGCTGGGCAGGAATGAATTACATGGCGAACGCCGGATCGGGTACAGGAATCCGATACTGCTCGACTCAGAATCGATCCGACGGCTTGTTTTGGCGTGGTTCCACGATGAGTTTTCGGGATATCACCGACGGGTCGAGCCACACCGTGCTCCTTACCGAGACGCTGTTCGGACTTCGCGGCGACGATACGGTCGATCTGATTGACGCTCGTCGACAGATGAAGCAGGTCAGCGGTGGAGCTCCTTGCATGTTTCCGGCAGAGACGCTGACCAACCAGCCTGCGACAGCATACGTGGGTTTGCGAGCCGGTCAATGGTTGCGAAACCAGACTTTCAACGCCATGATCAACGCGCACTTTCCCCCAAATTCACCTCTTCCCGATGTGAGTCATCACTCGGAAGCATTGTCGGGCGCTCGCAGCCTGCACCCTGGCGGTGTCCAGATCGCCTTAGCGGATGGCAGCGTACGCTTTGTGTCGGAAACGATCGAACTGACCACCTGGAGGAATCTCCATGCCCGCAACGATGGCCAGGTCATCGGTGACTATTGACAGCTCGAAGACAGCCGGTTTCCCAATCCGTTTCGGAGGTGTGCGCGCAGACAACCTGTGTTCGGATGTCGGGATGACGGTTAAGAGAGGAGCCGGCGTACGATGAGCGAATGGTTGTTGGATTTTGGTGGAGTTCTCGCCGGGAATCCTTTCGCTTGGCTGGTGCTGGGCCTGGGCGGCCTGGCTGTTATCCAGGCGGCGGTCGGGCTGGGGCGGTCGCGGCAGTGGACTCTGCTGCCGCTGGCGCTGGGATTGACCGCCTTGGCCGGTTTCCTTTTGAACCCGTTGGCCGACGCCAGTTCGTCGCACCAGTTGCGGGACGTGTTGGGAAATCACGATGTGCTGACGTCGCTGGCGATCGTCCAGATGGTTCTGGCAGCGGCAGCGATCGCTTTCAGTCTGCGGCTGGTGGACGGGCGGCGTACCGGGTGGTGGGCCTTTGGACTGGGAGTGGTCCACACGTTGCCGGCGCCGATGCTGGTGGTGGCGATGTTGTTCTGGCAACAGGCTTGGTTGGAACAGGCCATCGGTGCTCGGCCGGAAGTGGTGGGACGCTACGTGGGGTTGACCTGCGCCCTGTTGCTGACGATTGGCGCTGCGGCGGCGATGGCGGTCCCGGTCCGCCGCTTGGCGGCGATCCATCTGTTTGTCTCGGGAATGGTCGTGCTGGCTTGCATGTTCGTTCCCTTGCTGCCGTTGCCGTTGCCCGGGATGCGGCTGGTGATCGAGCCGCTGGACGGCACCAGCCGTGTGACGTTGATCTTGGCAAGCGTGATGGCTGCGGCCTGTTTCCTTTGGGGCTTGCGCTGGGGTCCGCCGTTCGCACGACGCCGCCCGAAGTCTGCAATCTTTTTTGGCTCGTGGAAACGAGCGGAGAGGGAACTTTCATGAATGTGTTGACCAATGTGTTTTACTTGATTTCCACGGCCCTGCTGATCCCGGTGATGCTGGTCCTGCTGGCGAGTCTGGTGCAGGTCCTGTTGGTGCTGGGCCAGACGGTGCGTGAATTCCTGGTGCGGTGCCGCAATGCAAGGGCGCTGGCCGAATACAGCGAGGCGCTGGTCCGCAACCGGGGCGATCTGCCAGGGTGGTCGTCTTCGTCCCCGGGCGGGTTGCTTCCCGAGACGCTTTTGCGGCTGGAACAGGCGGCGGACGATCCGGTCCTGGCCGAGAAACTGGCGGCGGACGCCGAGATGGCTTGGCGCGACGAAGTGGAACGGATCACCGGATTGGCTCGCCGTGGCCCTGCACTCGGGCTGATGGGTACCCTGATCCCGCTGGGACCCGCGCTGGTCGGTCTGGCGGCGGGCAATCTGCAGATGATGTCAGAGAACCTGGTGATCGCCTTTGCCACTACCGTCGTCGGGTTGCTGGTCGGGACGTTGGCCGGGACGATCGTCGGAACCAAGAAACGCTGGTACCGCACCGATGCGGCGCTGGTCGGCTTTGCACTCAGCCGGGTTCTGTCGGATACCCCTTCCGATCAGATCGCTGCTAAGCATAACGCTCGCCATCCAGCGCAGGACCGTTCAAGCCGTCACGCCGTTGCGAGCAATGGCGGCAACCACCATACAAAAACGGTCGAATCCCATCCCAAAGCTCAACCCGCGGAGGCACACTGACATGTTTCGCTCGTTTTCCGGTCAACGCGGTGGAAGACTGATGGATTTCGATGACGACGCAGCCATCGATCCCACCGCCGGCATGGCCAATTTGTTCGACGTGGCGATGGTGTTCGCTGTGGCGCTGATGGTGGCATTGGTCAGCTACCTGCAGCTGCCGGCGCTGCTGCAACAAAAGGATTACACGGTGATCACCAACCCTGGCCAGCCGGACATGGAGATCTTGGTGAAGGAGGGTGAGGAGATTCGGCACTACGAGGCGACGGAGCAGACCGGGTTCGGCCAGGGCGAATTGCTGGGCCAGGCCTACCGATTGCCTGACGGCCGCGTGGTGTACGTGCCAGCGGAAAACGCGGGGACGATGGATGCGATGGGTGAGAGGACCGAGCCGTGAAAGCCCCGTTGCCGGTGGGTCCCGCGCGCCGAGCGGGACCAAGTGGGCTCGCAGATGCCCACCGGAAAATCTGGTCCCGCTCGGCGCGCGGGATCCACTGTGTCGTCGCCCGAAAACGACTCCCGACCCCTTGGCTTCCGTGCGGGCCTGAACGTTGGAGTTCACGATTCATCGTGTCCCCGCCCAGGCTCACACGCATCGGAACGCTGAACCGAGGCGCCGCAGGTACGGGGTGTGGAAGATTCGAAAGTCGAAGATCATGAACGAAGGATCAGTGATGAAGAAGATTGGTGCGATCATCGCGAATCGTCAGGTGCTGCAGTTGGCGGTGGCGACTTTGTTGTTGGCGGTCTGCACGACGGCGGCCGTCTATGCGTATCACCGGTATCTCCGCAACGTGCGGGTGGCGTTGGTCGGGTTCCGCGACAGCGACTGGGGCATGTGGTCCTCGGCGGCGCAAGGGAACTCGTATTACACTCTGCATCGTTTCGACCGAGATGAAATCGCGTCGGCACCGCTGGGGAACTATCATGCCGTATTGATCCGTGCGATGGGATATCGGCCGCCTGTCGAGGATCTGGAGGCGTTAGCGGCGGCGCGCGCGGCGGGGGCGAAGATTGTCATGTTGATATCGACCAGCGAAACGGCTTCGGACGAGGAGAACTTGGAGCCGGAGCACCGCGAACGCATCGATGCCTATCTGGAACACGGGGGCGAAGACAATGTGCGCGGGGTGCTGGACTACCTGGCTCGCAACCTGGCCGGCCGCGAGGTCCAGGTGCCGCCGGTGGTCGAACGTCCTCGAGAGGGCTACTTTCACCTGGGTGATGCCGTCTTCGCCACGCTGGAGGAATACGAGGCCTATCTGTCCGCCCAGCGGCCGAGGCTGATGGATGCCGACGCGCCGCGCGTTGTGTTGTTCGGCTCGTTCCTCGATCCGCTCAGCCTGCTCGAACGCGGCCCGGTCGACGATCTGCTGAATGCCTTGGAACAACGGGGCGTCCGCGTCTATCCGGTTTTCGGGCGCGAGCCCTTCCTGCAGATCGAACAGATTCATCCGGATCTGGCCATCGTGTTTCCGCACGGGCGACTGCTGCGCGGCGACGAGGCACCGGCGCTTCTGCAGCGAATGGGCATCCCCTGCTTGAGCGCGCTGCATCTGATCGTCGATCGACAGCAGTGGCAAGAGGACATGCGCGGAATGTCGGCGGGCTTGTTGAGCCAGTCGGTCACGATGCCGGAACTGGATGGCGTGATCGAACCGCTGGTCATCTCGTCGATGGAGTTGAACGACCAGGCATTAAGCGTGCGCACGACGCTGCCCGACCGTTTCGACCGTTATGTGAACCGGGTTGTGAACTGGCTGAAGCTGCGGCGCACGCCGAACGATCGCAAACGCGTGGTGATCGTCTATTACAAGGCACCCGGCGCGTCGGCCCTGGCCGCCTCCGGCTTGGAAGTCGCGCCCTCGTTGTACCATACGCTGGCGCGGTTGCGGGACGAAGGCTACGATCTGGGGGAGGATTTTCCCTCCAGCCCCGAGGCGTTGTACGAGCTGATCCAGCAACGTGGGCGGACGGTCGGGCAGTGGGCGGTGGGCGCGTACGAGCAGTTTCTGGACGAAGCCGAGCCGGAACTGGTGCCCGTCGAGCAATACGCTGGCTGGTTCCAGGATATGCTGTCGCCCGAGCGCCAGCAGGACATGATCGATCGCTGGGGACAGATCCCCGGACAGCATATGGTGACGCAACAGGACGGGCGAGGGTATTTGGCTGTCAGCCGCATTCGCTTTGGCAACGTGGTGATCATGCCCCAACCGACGGCCGGTGCGATCGGCGGCGACGATGTGGCCACCGTGCATGGTACCGGGGAAGCACCACCCCATTTCTATCTGGGCGCCTATCTTTGGGCTCGTCATGGTTTCCAGGCTGACGCCATCGTCCACTTCGGCACCCACGGATCGCTGGAATTCACCTTCGGCAAATCGGCGGCGCTCAGCGGCGATTGCTGGCCCGATATCCTGATCGGCGACCTGCCTCACATCTATCCCTACATCATCAACAATGTCGGCGAAGCGTTGGTGGCCAAACGCCGGTCGTATGGCGTGATCGTCTCGCACCTGACCCCGCCATTCACCGACGCGGGTCTCTATGGCGAACTCGAGCGGTTGCACGAACTAGTCCACGAATTCGATTACAGCGAGGACGAACTGCTGAAACACGAGCTGCGGAGGAGCATTACCGATGCCGTGCGACAGATGGACATGACCGCCGATCTGGGGCTGGATGCCGAAGCACTCGACGATCGCCTGCTGGACGACGAAGAAATCGTTCTTCTGCACAACTGCCTGCACGAACTGAAAGACCAGCACATCCCTGACGGGCTGCACGTGATCGGTCGCCCTTACGAGGAAGATCAAATCCGCAACACGGCCGCCGGGATGCTCGGTTCGCGCGGCTGGGAAACAGTCCAAGCGGTGCTGGCCGCGGAAGGGGAACCACTGCCTGACGCGGCAGAACGGCAGAGTGACATCATGCGCCAATTGCTGGACTCGGTCCGCGAAGGCGAACCAAGCGAAATCGGGGGTTCGGACGAGGAAGAACTCGCCCGGATCTGGACTCCCGAGCGGGTGGCCATGCTGTTGGATGTGGCCGAGCCGGAAGTGGCCGACGCCTTCCAGCAACTGCTGTCCGCCGCGTCGGAAAACGCCGCTGCTTTGGAAGCGTCCCCGACTGCGGAACTCGACGGGCTTGTCACCGCGCTGGCCGGCGGTTTCATCGCTCCCTCGTCCGGCGCCGATGTGTTGCGCAACCCACAGGCCGCACCGACCGGTCGGAACCTGTACTCGATCAACGCCGAACTGACGCCCAGCGAGGAAGCGTGGCGAGTCGGAGTGAACATGGCGGACAGCATCCTGGCCGAGCATCTAGAGGCGAACGGCCAGTATCCGCGGCGAGTCGCCTTTTCGTTGTGGGGCGGCGAGTTCATCCGCTCTCGCGGCGCGACGATCGCCCAGATCCTGCATCTGATCGGCGTCCGACCCAAACGCGATGGCCGCGGCACGGTGTACGACGTCGAGATCATCCCCGCCGAAGAACTCGGCCGCCCGCGAGTCGATGTTGTCGTGCAGACCACGGGCCAGTTCCGAGACGCGGCAGCATCCCGGATCGCCTTGATCGACAAGGCCGTACAGATGGTTGCCGAATTGCCGGAGG
>REEF01000553.1 GCA_007695205.1 Planctomycetaceae bacterium | reverse complement strand
AACGATCTACCACATGGAAAGCGGCTTGCCCGAAAACGACTCCCGACCCCTTCCGGTAACTCGACCAACGATTACCGGTTCGGGTGTTTAGCTCAGCCCCTTCTTCGTCCCGGCCAGCAGACCGTCGCGGGTCTTTGAAGTTGCGTATTTCGTCAGAAATGGTTGGAGCTTCGCGCCCCCAAGTAACCGAATCATGCGCTCCACCGAGCGAGCTCGGCGGAGACGATGCACAACTTCAAAGTCGCGGGTCACGCGTCCAGCGACCAGCCCTCGCGATACTCGTCGTGCAGCAGTTGGTTGGCTGCATCGTCGTTGGTAAATTGCCCGGCGCTGCCGTCCCAGTCCAGTCGCTTGCCTGTGCGGATGGCGATGTTGCCCAGCAGCACGAATTCTGTCAGCAACCCGGCCACCGGGAAATGCGAACCGGCCGGTTCGCCGCCGCGGCAGGCTTCGAACCATTCTCGATAATTTCCAGGTCGGCGGGGCAGCGTCCGAGGCACATCGGCAAACTTTTGGGCTCGATCCTCGGGAAAGATGCGAGGGCCGATCATGAACCCCTCGTCACCGATGTACATTTCGCCGCTGCCGCCCAGCGGGAAGCCCGGGGCGGGGCTCAACGGCTTCAAGCCTCCGTCGTACCACACCACGCGCAACGGCGGCATATCTTCGCGAGCCGGGAATTCGTAAGTGACGATCGATGCCAGCGGCGCCGTTTCGGCCATCGCCTTGGTCGACATGGATGAAACGCTGGTCGGGTGCGTCAACTTCAGCGCGCGAAACGGCGTGTTGGCATGGTGGCAGCCCATGTCGCCCAAGGCGCCCGTACCGAAATCCCACCAGCCGCGGAAGTTCCACGGGTGGTAGACCGCCGAATGGAACCGACGCTCGATCTGCTCGAGCGCCAGGTGCCCGTCTGGCCAAACGGACTTGAACGGACGCATGGCGGCCGGCCCGATCCACAGATCCCAATCCAACGTATCGGGTATGGCATCTTCTCCGGCGGGGCGTGTCATCCCCTGCGGCCACCAGGGCCGATCGCTCCACAGGTGCAGTTCGCGCACCGGCCCGATCGCGCCGGCCCAGATCAGTTCGCAGGTACGACAGGCCGCTTCGTTGGTGTTGGACGCCGAGGTATCCGTCGTGGCCACGCCGGCATCCACTGCCGTCTGGACCACCTTGCGAGACTCGACGATCGTCCGCGTGATGGGCTTCACACAGCATACGTGTTTCTTCCGCCGCAGCGCTGGCAACACGATCACCGCATGCGAATGGTCCGGCGTCCCGCAGTAGATGGCGTCGATCCGGTCGTCCATCGCGTCGTACATCTCGCGGAAGTCGCGAAACCGCTTGGCGTCGGGCCAGCGATCGAACGTCCGCTTGGCGTACACTTGGTCCACGTCGCACAATGCCACGATCTCGAAGCCGGCTCGTTCACATTCCTGCAGTTGCGGGAATCCGATGCCGCCCAACCCGATACCCGCTAGCGCCAGCTTGTCATTGGGGGCCGTATGCCCGGCCCCACCCAGCACGTGTCGCGGTACGATGGTGAACGCAGCGCCCGCAGCCATCGCGCCGCCCAGTAACTGTCGTCGAGTGAGATTTTGCGACATGTCTTTTCCCCTGGATTTGGATACGAACCATTCTCGAGAATTTGCTCAAGATATCCTAGCAGATCTCGGGCTGGGTGTCTCCAGGCTACGTCAGAAAGGACCGGGAAACCAGGGCATAGGCTATCAACGGCGGGCATCCAAGGCGCGTTGGACGGCGGCGCCCATATCGGCGGGGCTTTGGGCCACTTCGATGCCGGCCTGTTGTAGCGCGGCGATCTTTTCCTCGGCCGTCCCGCCGATTTCACCGATCAGGTGGCCCATGCACCAGCGGAGTTCCCAGCTCCTGAACTGTCCGGCGAATCAACTCTCCCAGTCTTCCACATCCAGTCCCGGAATTCGCTGGAACTCGCGCGTATTGTGGGTCACGAGAGTCAGCCTGTGATGAAGCGCAACGGCAGTGACACGAACGGTGCAAGAAACACATCCAGCTTCGCGTGTTCTCTGGTAGGGTTGGGACTACGTTCTGCGCCGTGCCGGAGTTCATAAACAACGACCGAACAAAGAACAACTTCGCTCGCCTTAGCCGCCTGCCAGCGGGCCATTAGGCTTGGATTGCGTCGCCGCAGCAGCGTGATGCAGGCGTTTGTGTCGGGCAGGTAAGTCATTCAAAGGTTCGTCTTTCCTCGAACTGACCTTGCGGCGCACGATGCAACTCTGGCATCGAACCAGCGACCCGGTCAAAAAAGCCCAGGGGCCAGCCGTGTTCGTCCACCGCATCTCTGGGGCTCGCTGGCTTCACACGCATGACGATGGATACGTCAGCATCCGCCACACCGATGTTAACACTCAAGTTCAAGACACCATCTGCGGTGGTGTGTCCGCGGGCTTCGATCGTTTCAGGCCACATGTTAGCTGTTCCTATTGCGAACCCTTTTAGAGGACATAACTCAACCGTCCGCGTGGGTCAGGATCTCCGAGACCGACGCGGTTTTGTTACGGCCTCTCAGCAAGCGTCGTACACAAATGCCGTCTTGCTCGTACGTATTTGCATCCTACGGGTTCCAGCCGCAGATGGCAAGCTGGCGTCTGCTTGACAAGTCGCGTCAGGCGGATTCGTACGGACGCCGCCATCCGTGCGTTCGGACCGCCCCGTCCAACGTGCCGACCTTGTTTCGGAACGTCGGTTCGCAGTGGCGAGGCGAGAGGCTGTGAAGAAATGGGACTGGCTCCGAGCGGAAACGGCGAAAACTCCGGAAAATCAGCGGTCGCGAAGGTGCCTGTCCCAATTTTCTCACAGCCTCGGCCTGCGGGCCACCCCGTCACAGTTCGGAAGCCCCTAGGAATGCGGGGCCCCAAAGGAGGAAGCATAGAAAGCGTTTACCAACGCGCCGCTCTCTGCAGTTCGAGAGACTGGAACGTCGCTGGCTGCTCGCGGGGATCGAAGGATTCAAGTGTCAAGTGGCATGATGTCAACGGCGACGGCGTACGCACCCGGCCAGAAGTTTCTTGTCATTGCTCGCTTCGTACCAATTCACTCGAACAATGAAGTACTTCCTATTCGTCTGCAGCCGAACCAGCTTCACAGCGTGTCGCTTCACCATGCCGACAGCGGAAAAGTACTGCAAATATGGAAACACAAAGTCTAATGGTTAGCATTAAGATACCTGGCTAAACAGGATGTCGAATCGCCCATCTTGTGGGCCACGTCTTTTCGAATTCTGTGGGTCGAAAATGTGTGGGGGATCCACTTCAGGAATGGTGGTTTGGTTCAGGTTGCGGGGGCCGATAGGCTGCATTATTCCACAAGACACATCCACACCAATCCGAATCTCTTCCATCAACGGCGGCCATCCAAGGCGCGCTGGACGGCGGCGCCCATGTCGGCGGGGCTTTGGGCTACTTCGATGCCGGCCTGTTGTAGCGCGGCGATCTTTTCTTCGGCCGTGCCTTTGCCGCCCGTGATGATCGCGCCCGCATGTCCCATCCGCTTGCCGGGCGGCGCCGTGCGACCGGCGATAAAGGCGGCGACCGGTTTGGTCACATGCTGCTGGATATAGGCTGCCGCTTCCTCCTCGGCCGTCCCACCGATTTCACCGATCATCAGGATCGCTTCGGTCTCGTCGTCCGCTTGGAACTGTTTCAGCAGATCGATGAACGAGGTGCCGACGATCGGGTCGCCGCCCAGGCCGACACAGGTGGTCTGGCCGAGTCCCAGGTTCGAGGTTTGCCAGACGGCTTCGTAGGTCAGTGTTCCGCTGCGGCTGATCACCCCCACGCGTCCGGGTTGGTGGATATAGCCGGGCATGATCCCGATCTTGCACTGGCCGGCGGTGATGATGCCGGGGCAATTGGGACCGATCAGCGTGGCGTTGGAGCGTCGAACGGTGTCGTAGACGCGTACCATATCCAACACAGGAACGCCTTCGGTAATCGCCACGATGACCTCGATTCCCGCGTCCAGTGCTTCCAGGATCGCGTCGGCCGTAAACGCGGCGGGGACGTAGATCATCGTCGCGTTGGCGCCGGTCTTGTGGACGGCTTCGCTGACCGTATCGAACACCGGCAAACCTTCGACCGTCGTACCGCCTTTGCCGGGCGTGACACCCCCGACCATCTGCGTGCCGTAGGCCAGGCAGTGTTTGGTGTGAAACGCGCCGGCTTTGCCCGTGATGCCTTGACAGATAACCCGAGTTTCTCGATTGACCAGAATGCTCATCGTTGCTTCTCGATCGCTTCAGTAGAACGTTGGAACGGATACAGGGGATAGCGAATCAGGCTGCGGCAGCCACGACCTTCTGCGCAGCTTCGGTCAGTCCTGCAGCGGTGATGATATCGACGCCGCTGGCTTCCAGGATCTTGCGTCCTTCTTCGACTTCGGTGCCTTCCAAGCGGACGACCAGCGGGACATTGAACCCCACCGTCTTGTAGGCGGCGACAATCGCTTCGGCGATGGTGGTACAACGCATGATGCCGCCGAAGATGTTCACCAGGACGGCCTTGACGTTCGGATCCCCCAGCAAGATACGAAAGGCTTCGGTCACCTGGTCGGTATCGGCGCCGCCGCCCACGTCCAGGAAGTTGGCCGGCTGGCCGCCGTGCAGCTTGATGATGTCCATGGTGCTCATCGCCAACCCTGCTCCGTTGACCAGGCACCCGATATTGCCATCCAGCTTGACGTAGCTCAATCCGGCGTTCCCTGCCCGGACCTCGGCAGGTTCCTCCTCGGCCAGATCGCGCAGTTCCGCCAGATCCTTGTGTCGGAACAGGGCGTTGTCGTCAAAGCTGATCTTGGCGTCCAACGCTATCATTTCACCGTCGCCGGTGATCACCAGCGGATTGATCTCGGCCAAACTGCCATCGTATTGCACAAAGGCCCGACACATGGCCTTCATGAAAGCGGCGGCACGGGCAGCGGACGGTCCGCTGATCTCCAAGCTCTGGCATAACTTGCGGGCCTGGAAGTCCTGCAGTCCTGCCAGCGGCTCGAAATGCTCTTTGAAGATCCGATCCGGCGTCTCGGCAGCCACCTTTTCGATCTCGACACCACCCTCGCTGGATACCATCAACACGGGCCTGGCCGCCGCTCGATCGACGACGATGCCCAGATACAGCTCCCGAGCGATATCACAACCCTGCTCGATCAGCACCTGCCGAACGAGCTGACCTTCACCCCCCGTCTGGATGGTCACTAAGTGACTCCCCAGGATACGGCCTGCAACTTCTGCCGCTTCGGCAGCGCTGCGGACCAGTTGGACACCATGCTGCTGGGGATGTTCGATCATGGTCCCCTTTCCGCGACCGCCGGCATGGATCTGGGCCTTCACAACGGCGATCGGGGAACCCAGTTGCGTAAAGGCGGTTGCGGCCTCGTCGGCCGAACGAGCGACGACGCCTTTCAGAACAGGCACCCCTGCCTGGCTGAGGATCTGCTTCGCCTGAAATTCATGGATCTTCATCGGTTTGTGCCCTTATCGGAACAAATCAGGACGTTTTCGCTACTAGATTAACGTAATTTGCTTCAGCAGCAAGACGGGGGTGCCGTCTACCGATCGACGGCCAGTTGCAGGAACCGATCCATGATCCATGCCGGTAGGTTGCCGGCGCCCCAAAAGGCCAATCGAGTCCGCAAACCCACGGGATATCGAGCTCGAGGCCACCGCGCCGACAGGGCATGCCGTACGGCGCGGACGACTCGCGCGGTTGGCATGCCGGTACGCCCCATGCGCAATCCGCTGGAACGGATTTTCTGCATCGACCGTTGGTACATGTCCACCGTCGTCTGTACGGATCGATTCTCCAGCTCCTCCACGGATTGATCCAGCTTGTTCCAAATCGGGGTGTCCACGTTATCTGGTTGGACGATCGACACCGAAAGCCGCCAGGGCCGCAATTCGACTCGCCACGCGTCCGCCATCGCCTCCAACGCGTGCTTCGAGGCGGCGTAAGCACCATACTGAGGCGGCGTGATCCATCCGGTGATCGAGCCCATCAGTACGATGCGTCCCTTGGCGTGTCGCAGCATCGGCAACATCGCCGCGGTCAGGGCGTGCGTCCCCAAGACATTGACCTCCATTTGACGGCGAAAATCTTCGGTAGCAAGCAACTCCAATGGTCCGGGGACAACGATCCCCGCGTTATTTACCAGACCGTCCAATCCGTCGGTGCCCAGCAACGCATCCAATCGCTCGACAGCCGCCCGGATCATGGACCGATCGGTGACATCCAGCAGGAGGAACTGCAGATCGCCCGCCGCTTGCTGGACGATCCGCTCCCCGGCCTGCTGGTCGCGGACGCCGGCGAAAACACGCCACCCGCGCGCTGCCAGATCCAACGCACATGCATGGCCAATGCCCGTCGAACACCCGGTGATCAGCACCGCAGGAGGCTTGCGATTCGAAACACGTTTCATGGTGAATTCCTGCTAAAAAAAGAAAGCGGGCATCTTTTCTCGCGAACACGGCGCTGTCAAACTTAACAACCAAACGATTTCTTACAACCAAGGAGAAAGCTTGCCATGAAGAGAATGAATCGACAACACCTGATCCTGGCGATCGTCGCCCTGCTGGCCGTCAGCGTCTGCTACCAGCCGCTGAGCGTAGCGGCGGAAGACGCACCGTCATCAGGCTTGCAAAAAGGCGACCGGATCGTCTTCTTGGGCGATTCGATCACCGCGGGCGGTGTCCGCGAGGGCGGTTATGTGACGCTGATCGAACAGGGGATCGCACGGCATCACGCGGACCTGGAGATCGAAATCAGCGGAGCTGGGATCAGCGGCAATAAGGTTCCCGATTTGCAGAAGCGTCTGCAGGCCGATGTGTTGGACCAGGAGCCAACGGTCGTCGTAATCTACATCGGGATCAACGACGTCTGGCATTGGAACCGAGATGCCGGGACGACCAAGGAGGACTACGAGGCCGGTTTGCGCGACATCATCGGCCGCTGCCAACAAGCGGGCGCTCGCGTGGTTTTGTGTACGCCCAGCGTGATCGGCGAGCGGAACGATGGGACGAATCCCATGGATTCGATGCTGGACCAGTATGCAGCGATCAGCCGGAAAGTGGCGGCCGATTTGTCTTGCCCGCTGGTCGACCTGCGGAAACAGTTCCTGAAGCATCTGAAGCAGCACAATCCGGACAATGCGGAACGAGGCGTGTTGACCACCGACGGTGTGCACCTGAACGCAGCAGGCAATCGGCTGGTAGCCGACAGCATCGTCGACGTACTTTGCGGTCAGGATCACAGCCCACAGCGTGTGATGCGGCACGTCGTGCTGTTCAAGTTCAAGGAGGACACGACCGCCGAGAAGGTCCGGGAAATCGAGCAGGCTTTCGCCGCGCTGCCCGAGAAGATCGATACGATCATCGACTTCGAGTTCGGGACGGACGTCAGCATCGAGGGCAAATCGAAAGGCTTCACCCATTGCTTCCTGGTCACGTTCCGAGACGAAGCCGGGCGAGCGGTCTATCTGCCGCACCCGGCTCACGAGGCCTTCGTCAAACTGGTCGTGCCGCACATCGAGGATGTTCTGGTCGTCGACTATTGGACGAGTCTCGCGGATTGACATGGGGTCCGTGTTGCCCCGACAATCAAGATTTGATGATCCGTTTCCGGGACCACCGAGTTCCGGAAGCGGATCGCAGCCAGCCGTTGTTTCCCTCAGCCTTTCGCCCTTCGTATCGCTTTAGGAGCATTCCCATGAACCAGCCCTCCCCATCTTCATCCCACGACCGCGGCAAGTCGAATCGACGAGGCTTTCTGCAAACCAGCGGAAAAGTCGCCGCTGCGACCGCGTTGGCAGGTGCCGTGGTCCCCCGAGTGCATGCGGGCGAAGACAACACGATTCGTCTGGCCCTGATCGGTGCCGGCGGACGCGGCAACGGCGCCGTGCGAGACGCCCTCGATGCCTCGGAAGGACCCATCAAACTGCACGCGGCTGCCGATGTCCAAGCCAACCGTTTGGCCGGTTCCTTGAAGGCCCTGCAGACACGGTTCGGTGACAAAATCGATGTGCCGCCCGAGCGGCAGTTCGTCGGCTTCGACGGTTATAAGCAGGCCATCGATAGCCTCCGACCCGGCGACGTGGCCATGCTGACCGGGTATGTCGGTTGGCGGCCTGTGCAATTGGAATACGCGATCGAAAAAGGCGTACACGTTTTCATGGAGAAATCCTTCGGATGCGATCCGCCCGGCGTGCGGCGCATCATCGAGGCTCACGAAAAGGCCGACCAAAAGAATCTGAAGATCGCCGCAGGCTTGATGTGCCGTCATTCGCCGGCCCGCCAGCAACTGATCGACCGCATCCGTGACGGGGCGTTGGGAGACATCCGGCTGGTTCGCGCTTATCGTATGCAACCGGTCGGCCCCATGGGACAGAAACCCGAAAACGAAAGCGAACTGATCTGGCAGTTCCGCAACTTCACCCGTTTCTTCTGGGTTTCCGGGGGCCTGTTCGCCGAAATGACCATCCACCAGATCGACGAGGTCTGCTGGTTGGCCGATGCGATGCCGACTATGGCACACGGCATCGGCGGCCGAGCGCCCATCAATGACGACCCCTCGCAGAACCTGGACTCGTACCATATCGAGTACACGTTTGGCGATGGAGCCAAGGCGATCGTCGATGCCCGCTACCTGTCGCGATGCCACAACGAATTCGCCACCTATGTGCATGGCACGAAAGCAGCGGCCCAGTTTTCCGGCAATATCCATGCGCCCACCGTGCGGATCTATCGGGATCAACGGATCGAAGACGCGAATATCGTTTGGCAGCCCGAGCCGGAGCCGCACAATCCGTACCACGCCCAATGGAGCGTGCTGCTGGACGCCATCCGCAACGATAAGCCGTGCAACGAAGCCAAACGAGCCGGTCTATCCAACATGGCCGATATCATGGGCCGGGCCGCCGTCCATTCCGGCAACATCACCCAATGGGACCAGACCTACGAGTCTGATTTCCAATGGTGTCCCAACCTGGATCAGATGGACTACGACACGCCACCGCCAGTCCAAGCCGATCAGCACGGGCGCTACCCCTGCCCCAGCCCAGGCTACTGGACCGAATTGTGAGCACTCGGCCAGGAGTTTCTTGTCAATAAGGCAGCCTTGCATGGGTGACGCGGGCGGGGTCGGGAGTCGTTTTCGGCCGAAGACCATCCCTATGGAAACGAGCTTGCCCGAAAACGACT
>REEF01000636.1 GCA_007695205.1 Planctomycetaceae bacterium | reverse complement strand
GATTGCCAATCCGTCCTACTTTTTATGCAACCATGGGGTAGGCGCCACGGCGCCGGTGCTTGCCTGGCCGCCAAAACCCGGACGACGGCGAAGACGCTTGGACGACGGCACCGGTCGCCGGGCATCCTGCAGTCCCGATCTGGCAGAAAAGTCCCCGTTGATCTATCTTAGCCCCTGTTAGCCCCGGTCCAGCTCTTGGGGACCGCCTCACCCCGGCTCTCAATAATGCTCGATGATCTTTTTTGGAAAGGTCTCACGATGAAAACCAACATACTCGCTCTGGTCATCGGACTTTGGTTCCTTACCGTCCCGTCCGACCTTGCCCGGCCGGTGTTCGGTCAGGAGCCGGTCGCTATTCTCGACGCTCCACTGACCGGACATATCCACCCGTCGATCTGCCGGACGGACGGGGGCGACTTGTTGGTCGTCTACCAAGGGAAAAACGTCCTGATGTGCACGCGTTCGACGGATCGTGGAGACTCGTGGACGAAGCCCGAAGCGATTCCATCCACCGCGAAGCGTCCGCAAGGGATTCGCGAGTCGCTGCAGAGATCCGAAGTCTATCCCGGGACCGCCGGCGTGCTGCCCGATGGACGAATCCTGGTGACTTGGGATTTTATCGCCGATGCGAAGCAGGACGGCGGCTACTACGAGCGGGTTCTGTTGTACACGATGAGTGCTGACGACGGCCGTACCTGGAGCGATCAGCAGATCATCGGGCCGGTCGACGGCAAGCACTTGGGCGCGATCCGTCACAACGTCTTGCCCTGGAAGGACGGTCGTTGGCTGCTGCCTTTGCGGAGCGGCATCCCACGGCTGTTCGATCCAAAAACCAGGCAGTTGCAGGACTTTCCGATAAGTAGCCCAGGCAGCGATCCGGGCGCGGATCCTGCGTTTCAGCAGATTATCCGAACGGCCAAAGGGACGTTGCTGGCGATGGGTCGCGAGACACTCCATTCCTCCGATGACGGGTGGACCTGGACCGTGGTCGAGGGTTTTCCAGTGCCCTACGACACGCAGGACCAGGACTTCGAAGGACGATATCTCACGCCACTCGCCGACGGCCGTGTCCTGGTAACGTGGGGAGTAGGGCACCAGAACCGAGGTATCCGGTACAATGTTTCGCGGGACGACGGCCGGACGTGGGACAGCGATCAAACGTTCGTCCTGCTGCCAGAAATGGACGTGATGGCTCGCTACTATTCCGGCAGAACGGTCCAGATCGACGAGCATCACGTCGGGACGGTGTTCATGAACCGTAACGGGCTGTACTTCGTGAATTGGAACCTCAAGAGTCTGGCAGATCCTGAGCTGGATCGTCGATAGCCGAAACGCGCCATCATCGTATTGCGTCTGTCAACGAAAGACGCAACCATTGTTCACCCCCAAATCACCTGCGCAGCCACTAGCAGAGAAATGGCTCCAATAGTCTGGTGCGATTTGCCGTTGTTTGCCGCTTGCAAACCGATGCGCTTTCCTTTATCACTACGCGTTTTGTCGAAGATTCCTCTCTGGCCGAATGGCTGCGGTTGGTGGTTGCTCAGCGTTAGCGTTAACCAACGATTACTCCGGATAACGAGCGGTAGTTCACGATGACCAAGTCACGATGCGAACGCGAACCGGCTCGTGGATTGGTGGCCGGTCGGCTGGTTTACTATTCTTTGGCTTGGGCGGTGCTCTGGTGGCTGATCAACAAGGGCGACCTGGATTCGTGGCTGGTCGGTCTGCCGACGGTTCTGGCTGCGGCCACCATTTCCACATGGCTGGCGCCGCCGTCGGTTTGGCGCTGGACCCTGCGAGGGATCCCACGCTTTGTGTGGTATTTCGGTCGATCGTCGATCGAGGGTGGTTTCGACGTCGCATGGCGCGCCGTACATCCTGGGCTGCCGATCGAACCGGGGGTCATCGAGTACCCGATCCGCTTGCCGCAGGGTACCGCACGGGTGTTCTTTGCCAATGCGATCAGTTTGTGCCCGGGAACGGTCAGCATGCAGATGCGCGAAGATCGACTGCTGATCCACGTATTGGATATGGGGCAACCGGTCCACCAGCGACTGGGCGAATTAGAGCGGGTGGTGTCGGTTCTGTTTGGCGTCGAATCGGCACTGGACGAACGGGCGGCAGGGAGGAACGCATGACCGCCATCTTGTTAGGGTCTGCCGTGTTGTTACTCGCCGCGTTGTGGGCGGGATTGGTGCGTGTGGCGATCGGGCCGTCTACCAGCGACCGGATGTCGGCAGCTCAGTTGATGGGTACCACGTCGGTATGCATTCTGCTGTTAGTAGCTCGCGCTTTGGATCGGCCGGCGCTGATCGATGTGGCGCTGGTATTCGGGTTGCTGGCCGCCGTGGCAGTCGTGGCCTTCACCAGATACGGCGGCGAACTCGACAAGGAGTCGAATCGATGACGTTTTGGGATGGGATCACGGTGGTGTTGGTTGTCGTAGGAGCCTGTTTTTTCCTGGCGGGTAGCTTGGGGATGCTGCGTTTTCCGGATACCCTCACCCGTCTGCATGCGGCAACCAAAGCGGACAATGTCGGCCTGGGATTCGTCATTTTGGGCTTGTTGTTGCAGACTGATTCTTTTTTCGAAGGGGTCAAGCTGGTCATCATCTGGTTATTGGTGGCGCTGTCGGGCGCGGCTGCCTGTTATCTGATCGCCCGCGTAACTCTGCAGGACAGCCAGCGGTCGAGGAGTGGAGCATGACCGTAGCATTGTGGATTTTGGATGGGTTGCTGTGCGGCACCCTGATCTGGCTGGCCATCCAGACGCTGATCTCGACGGATCTGTTCAAGTCCGTCGTGATGTTCATCATCCTGGGCCTGCTGTTGGCCCTGATCTGGGCGCGGCTGGAAGCTCCCGACATCGCCCTGGCCGAAGCGGCTATCGGAGCCGGCTTGACCGGCGCGTTGCTGTTGACCGCAGTAGCAGCGATATCGGAGCCGAAGCATTCCGAGTCCGAGGAGGATCTGCGGTGAAGGAGGCGTGGCGCGGGATCACATCGATGACGATCGGCGGCGTGTTGATCGCTGCACTGGTCGGCATCGTCAGTTATGCGATCTGGACGTTGCCTGCCCAGTCTGTGGGATTGGCCGACGCAGCAGCGGCCGAATTAGAGCGGAGCGGTGTCAGCAATCCGGTAACGAGCGTGCTGTTGAATTACCGCGCTTACGACACGCTGCTGGAGATCACGGTGTTGTGGTTGGCCGTCTTGGCCGCGATGGTGCTGGTCGGCGGTTGGTCGACGGGTGTTGGGCAGATAAGCGAGACGCAGAATCCGGTGCTGCGTGGATTGGTCCGTCTATTGACGCCGCTGATGATACTGATTTCCGGATACTTGCTGTGGGTCGGGGGGCACGCACCCGGCGGCGCATTCCAAGCGGGTGCCGTCTTAGGCTCGGCGGGCGTGTTGTTGGTGCTTGCAGGAGTCGACTGGACCAGAAAAGTACCACCGTGGGGAGAACGCGTGTTGCTGACGATGGGACTGACAACCTTCATGATCGTCGGACTGGGGGACATGCTGCTGCAAGGCGTGTTCCTCGAGTATCCCCCTGAGTACGCCAAGTGGTTGATCTTAGTCATCGAGGCTCCCAGCGGACTGTCGATCGCTGCTGCCTTGATCGCTTTGTTTTTGGGCGGCCGACTGCGTTGCCGTCATATGATGTCCGACCAAATGTCTGACGAGGGGGTTTGATGACATATGCGACTTTGTACGCGATCTGCGGTGTCGTCCTGTTCGGGATCGGGTTCTACGGAACGGTGTTTTGTCGCCACCTGATTCGCAAAGTAATGGCGGTGAATTTGATGGGCGCTGGAGTGTTTTTGGTGATGATCGCCCTGGCCGCCCGGACGCCGTCAGGCGCACCCGATCCGGTACCGCATGCGATGGTCTTGACGGGCATCGTTGTGGCGGTCAGTGCTACCGCTTTGATGCTGGCGCTGATCCGCCGCCTGCACCATCAAACCGGTTTGACGGAACTGCCCGAGCAAATGGAGCATTAGAGAGACGCCGATGGATGCCGAATGGGCGATGACAGGTCTGATTATGGTGCCGCTGGCAGCAGCGATCGTGGTCTATGTGACGGCCACCCGCTTCGTCGCTGCATGGGGAGTGGCCGTTGCGATGATCCAAACGGGATTGACCTTCTGGTTGACTCGATCGATCCTTCAATCGGGGCCGGTGCAGGTCCCGTTGGGTGGCTGGGAAGCGCCGTTGGGGATTCCCTTATACGCCGATGGCATCAGCGTGCTGATGCTGATCATGACCACCCTGGTCGGCGCCACGTCCACGTGTTACGCGGCCGCCTATTTTTCTGCCTTGCAACACGATCCGCGCCGATCGTCGTCCCAACCGACCATCCAGACGTTCTGGCCGCTGTGGCTGATTCTTTGGTCGGCGCTGAACGCACTGTTCTTGTCTGCGGACGTGTTCAATCTGTACGTCACCTTGGAATTGATTACGATCAGCGCCGTGGCACTGATCGGCCTGGCGGGAAAAGCCCAGGCGCTGGTGGCCGCGATCCGGTACTTGTTCGCCGCGTTGATGGGTTCCCTGTTCTATCTGCTGGGAGTCGCCTTGTTGTACAGCACGTATGGAACCGTCAGTTGGCATCTGTTGGCAGAAACGGTTCAGGCCGATGTGTTGACGTGGTGTGCCGCATCGTTGATGATCATCGGACTGTTGCTGAAAACGGCTTTATTCCCGCTGCACTTCTGGTTGCCCGCCGCCCACGCGAACGCTCCGGCGCCGGTCAGCGGGCTGTTGTCCGGGCTGGTGTTGAAGGCTTCGTTCTTCATGATCTTGAGGCTGTGGTTCTACGTCTTCCATCCCGTCATGCCGGTATCCGCCGGATGGATGCTCAGCGTTCTAGGCTCAGCAGCGATCCTGTGGGGCTCGATCCAAGCGATCCGACAACAGCGAGTCAAGTTGATGATCGCCTACTCGACGGTGGCTCAAGTCGGTTACTTGTTCCTGGTGTTCGGGCTGGCTTGCGAGCCGATGGGGATGTTGGCATGGCGTGGCACCGCGTATCTTGCTTTCGCGCATGCGTGTGCGAAGGCCGCTGCGTTTATGGTCGCCGGTTCGCTGATGTATATGGTGGGCAGCGATCTTCTGGACCGCTGGGAGGGCATTGGACGTCGCGAGCCCAAATTGATCTTTGCCTTGGCCCTGGCAGGAGTCAGTCTGATGGGGTTGCCGCCCAGTGCGGGATTTATCGCCAAGTGGCTGCTGCTGAACGCAGCGATCGGCAATGGACGCTGGGAGGTGGCCGCCGTGATCGTGCTGGGCGGGTTGCTGGCCGCTGTCTATATGTTTCGGATCATCGGCGTCTCGCTCTCGTCGGCCGTGCCGATGCCGGAGACCATGCCGATCCCCAGGATGATGCGTTGGGCGCCGCTGGTGCTGGCGATGGTCGTGATCGTAGGCGGCATCGTGACGACCGAACCCATCCGACTGCTTGAGATCGGGGCACCGCCGATTGCCGCCCGGGAGGTGGCACCATGACCTTCCAGCAATGGTTGCCACTACTGGTCGTCGCCAGCTCGCTGATCCCCGGAAGCATCATTTTCGTGCTGGGCGAACAGCAGATAAAGCTGCGCACCGCGTTAAACCTGGCAGGGGCGGTGGTCAAAGTCCTGCTGGTAGCGATCATGTTATGGGGCGTGTCCTTGGACCAGGAGTACCAGGTTCGTTACGGGCTGGTCGAGGGCTTGGATTTCGCCCTGCACGCCGATGCGCTCTCGCTGCTGTTCGTCAGCCTGGCGGCAGTGCTCTGGTTGCTGACGACCATCTACGCCATCGGTTACTTGGAAGATTCCCCTCATCGTCGTCGATTCTTCGGGTTCTTCAGCCTGTGCGTCACCGCCACGACGGGCCTGGCGTTGGCCGGCAATCTGTTGACGTTCTTGATTTTTTACGAGATGCTGACGCTGACGACGTACCCGTTGGTGATCCATCGAGGTACGCCCGATTCGTTGCGAGCCGGGCGACTGTACCTGCTGTTCGCGCTGACCGGCGGGGCGATCCTGCTGCTGGCCGTGGTCTGGTTGCAAACGTTGGTCGGACCCGTGGAATTCTCCGCGACTGGTATCCTTTCTGAAACCGATCCGGCGTTGTACGGCAGTTTGCGAGTGATCTTTGCCATGCTGATCGCGGGTTTCGGGGTCAAGGCCGCGTTGGTGCCGTTGCACGGCTGGTTGCCCCAGGCCATGGTCGCACCGGCGCCGGTCAGCGCGCTGCTGCATGCCGTGGCGGTGGTCAAGGCGGGAGCGTTCGGGATCGTGCGAATCGTGTACGATGTGTATGGTGCCGAGTTCTGTGGGCAACTGGGCGTGACGATTCCGCTGGCGTTGGTTGCGGCCCTGACGATTCTGTACGGATCGATGCGCGCGCTGTACCAGGACGATCTCAAGCGACGATTGGCCTTTTCGACGGTCAGCCAAGTATCGTACATCATGCTGGGTACGGCAATCGCAGGGCCGCTGGCGACCACCGGTGGGATCGTGCATCTGGTACATCAGGGCGTGATGAAGATCACTTTGTTCTTTGCCGCCGGGAATTTGGCGGAAACGCTGGGGGTGAAGAAGGTCGATCAGATGCGTGGCAGCGGACGTCGCATGCCCGTGACGATGGCCGCATTCACCGTCGCGGCACTGGGAATGATCGGGATTCCCCCAACCGCCGGCTTTGTCTCCAAATGGTACCTGGGGATCGGCGCTGCCCAAGCGGATCAGTGGTGGGTGATCGGCGTGCTGGTGGCCAGCAGCGTGCTGAACGCGATCTACTTCCTGCCGCTGATCTATGCCGCTTGGTTTGCTTCGCCGCCGGACGCTTGGCCGGATGAGCGTCCGCGGGGACGGTTCGAAACCTCACCCGCCCTGCTGTTCCCGCCGTTGATTACGGCCGTGTTAACGCTGTTGCTGGGAGTGTTTGCCGGATTTCCGTTTAGCCCGTTGGAATGGGCCAAGCTGATTGTCTTGCAGGAGTACGCACCGTGAACCAGATCCTGCTGTGGACGATGTTGGTCCTGCCCCTGTTGCTGGCGGCGCTGGTCGTCACGCGCGCCGACTCGCCGATTCTGGCTCGGTTGATCGCCTGGGCGGCGTTCCCCGCCGTATTGTTGGCCCTGGTCCCACCGTTTCAGATCGAGGTTCCTTGGCTGCTGCTCGATTCACGCTTGGGGGTCGATGCAATGGGCCGCGTGTTTTTGGGAGTGACCGGCGCCCTTTGGCTGGCTGCCGGCTGGTACGCCAACGCGTATCTGGCGAACGACGCGCGTCGGCACGTATTCCAATTCTTCTTCCTGCTGACGATGGCGGGGAATCTGGGCGTTACCGTGGCACAGGACGGGGCCAGTTTCCTGACGTTCTTTACGCTGATGAGTCTGGCAGCTTACGGGCTGATCGTTCACGACCATCGTGCCGCCAGTAATCGGGCCGGACGCGTGTATCTGATGATGACCATCGGCGGCGAGATGTTGCTGTTCATGGGGCTGGTCATGGCGTTCCACGAGACCGGCACCCTGGTGTTCAGTGACCTGTCGACCAAGTTGGCATTATCGCCGCTGCGCGATATCGTGCTTGGCCTGTTGCTGGCCGGTTTTGGAGTCAAGCTGGGGGTGATGCCGCTGCACGGCTGGCTGCCCATGGCCCATCCGGCCGCTCCGACACCAGCCAGTGCAGTGTTGAGCGGGGCGATGATCAAGACCGGTTTGCTGGGATGTTTGCGCGTGTTGCCGTTGGGAATGATCGCCTTGCCGACCTGGAGCGACACTTGTCTGTTCCTCGGACTGCTGACTTGTCTGCTGGCAGCCCTGATCGGAATGACTCAGCGGAATCCCAAGGCGGTGCTGGCCTACTCCAGCGTCAGCCAGATGGGCTTGGTGACCGTATGTCTGGGGGCGGCGCTGGTCAAGCCCCAGGCATGGCCCGTGATCGGCTCGGCATTGATGGTGTGGGTGGTCCATCATGGGGTAGCCAAAGCGGCCTTGTTTTTTGGTGTGGGCATTGCGGGGACCAGAATGCCGACCACCGCAGCCCGATATCTGATCACCGCAGGCCTGGTCCTGGCTGCCCTTTCGCTGGCCGGGTTGCCGGGAACCATGGGTTTTGCCGCCAAGACAGCCTTGAAGTACTCGACGGCCAACCTCGAATCATGGAACGACATGCTGGCGTGGTTACTGCCCTTGACCAGTGTAACAACCACCCTGCTGGTATCGCGTTACTTGTGGTTGGTCTGGCCGGGACGACACGCGGGACATGGTCGATTGAGTCCCGGGATGGTGATCCCTTGGGGCGGTCTGTCGATGACCGTTGTCGCCGGGTTCTTCGTCATGCGCTGGCAAACGCTGGTCAATCCGGCTTGGACCACGCTGGCGCCTTCGGACCTGTGGATCGCTGCCTGGCCGATACTAATCGCGGTTGCCCTGGCCGGGACGGTCATCTTGGTAGCCCGCACCTTACCAACCAACCTCACCGCCATGTTGGCCGCGTTCCGCATCCCGGAGGGCGATCTGGTGATCCCGTTGATCGCCACGATTTATCGGCTACGGCGACGCGGGTATCGGGTCACCGCTGTCCAGTTGCCTCAACGCTCGCGACGGCTGCAGCACGCTTTGGAAGAAACCGTCGTTCCACGCCTTGTGCAATGGCTCGATCGCATGACTCGATCGCTGGAAAACGACCTGACCGCCGGCCTATTGCTCGTCCTGCTAGCCGTCGCCATGCTGCTGATCTCCATGACTTGAACGACCGACGCCCGCAAAACCACAGAAAATTTATAGGTGCCACCCACCTATCTATTGACAAAACTGTTCTCTCGATTAGAATTCAGTAATTCAGAGGAGACATACCATGGGACGACCGGTTCGAAGTGAGCAGTTTGATGCGGAAGAGATTTGTGTCGTACATACAATTCAGCGTTGTGTACGCAAGACATTTCTCGCGGGACGAGATGATCGAACGGGCATCGATTACTCGTTTCGCCGCGAGTGGATTCGGCGGCGGATGGAAGCGTTGGCCTCGGTCTTCGGCATCGATGTGCTGACCTATGCCATCATGAGCAATCACTTGCATGTGATCCTGCGGAATCGCCCCGATGTGGTGGCAGAATGGTCCGACGAAGAGGTGGCCCTGCGGTGGCTCAGGGTATTCCCCGGGCGGCGACTGGACGAGCAACTGGCAGAGCCGACTGACAGCGATGTGAAGAGCTTGGCGGCAGACGCGGAGCGACTGTCCATCGTGCGACGGCGCTTGTCAGACATCTCGTGGTTCATGCGGG
>REEF01000260.1 GCA_007695205.1 Planctomycetaceae bacterium | reverse complement strand
TCCTGCGGTACGGTCGCGACCGGTGCATCGTTGATCGATGCGATGGTAATCGTCTGCGAGGCTTCCGAAGTGCTCTCGCCGCGATCGGCAGGATATTGCCCCCCGTCGTCGGCCATCACCCGCAGCAGCACCAAACCGTAGACGTCCTGGGCACCCTGGAAGATCAGGGCATCGTTGGTGTCCAGCGTCGTATTGATGTGTTCCTGGAGCCCACGCAGTCGCACATGGGAAGCGTTGCCCTCCGGCGTCCATGGGGTCCATTGATCGCCGTCCGTAGAGTACTCGATGGCGTCCGCCGGCAAACCGCCGGGAATGCCGGCCAACACGGCCAGCGTTCCGGCTAGCGTGGACGGCGTACCAGGAGCCGTCTCGGCGGCTAACGCTTCGACGGCCAGCACGACGGTCAGCACCCCGTAATCCTCGCGGTCGGGATCGCCTTCCAACACGTCCACGTCCGTCACCTTCACGCCGGTGATGCTCAACGGTTGGTCCTCGTCCACTTGCAATTCTGAAGCGTCCGGCAAGGTGATCTCCGGCGGATCGTTCACCGGCAGCACCGTCATGGGGATCGTCTGTCGATCCTGCCATGGGCCGCCTGTTCCCGAGTTGCCCAGGTCATCGGCGACCACGGTTATCAGATCGAACCCGTTGAAGTTCAGGTCGCTTGTGTAGATCAGCCCGCTGGGGGCCGCCAACGTGGTGTTGATCTGCGTCTGGCTGCCGGTCAAAACCACTCCACGATTTCCGGCCAGGTACTGGATTCCGGGACTCGACACGCCGCCGTCGACCCAAGAATCGACCGACAAGGTCCCGCTTAGCACGCTGATCGTGACCTCGATCGGTGACGCGCCGGCGTCCTTGTCGAACACCGAAATACCCTCGATGGTGGTCGCCACATCCTCCAGCACTTCCACTGCCAGCGGTACGGTCACCACCGGCGGGTTATTGCCGTAGATCTGCAGCAAGTAGTCTTCCACTTCGCCGTCGACCGCCAGCCCTGTGGGCGACAGTCCGCCTTGGCTGCTTAACCGGAACCGAGCGAAACGCGGACCGACCGATGCATTGGCCGGAATCGTCAGCGGAACTTCGTTGATTCCAGCCTGCAATGGGTACGATGCAAAGACATGTTCGAACTGGTCCAGGAAATCGCCATCGTTGTTAAAATCGATCCAGCCGTCCAGGTAGCCCGGTTTCGAAGCGGTGACCAGCAAGGTCACCGTCGCTCCGGGGACCAGCACGCCATCGACGAAGACTCCGTCGACATCGTGCCCCTCGATTCGCATCAGACCATCGCCCAGCGAGACCAAGTCCCAGGCGTAGCCTTCTTCCTCGATGCGAGCCAAGATCTTTCCTGCCATCGCGGTCGCGTCATCTTCCAAGCGATAGCGGATCACCGCATTGCCGGGGGTCGATTTGCCGTTCGCATCGAATTCGAATTGTCGCACACGGATGCCATTGTTGACCGTAAACGTTTGGCCGTCCAAGACACCGTTGGGTACGCCCATCGCGGTCAGATTCGAGGCATTGACGATGGTCACCGCCCCGCCGCCACCGATCTGGACGTTGCCATTGGAGAAATTCAGCGGTTGCAAGTCATCACCCCAAACACCGCCCGCCTTTACACCTTGCACCGCCAGCACGATGGCATTGGCCAGTTGGTTGGGGGTGTAATCGTCCTGGAACACGATCGGCACGTTGCCGGGCACCGCATTGGCCGCGTCCAGCACGAACTGGAAGGTGCGTTGGCTACCATCGCCATCGGTGATCCGGAACACCTGGCCCGCCGTCACCGGTCCGCGTTGACTGAGCCCGCTGTCGCTGGTATCCAGGCGGTGGAACAACCCGGAATTCAAGCGGATTTCCCGCGGACCGCTACCGACAGGCATCAACTGAGGCTCAACGCCCGCCAAGCGGTCTTCGTCTACCGCCTTCTGGATCGCAGCCACCACGGCATTCGCGACCTTGCTGCTACTGTCCAACGCACTCCAAGGGATCGGTAGATGGCCGATCGAGGTCACGCCATTGCTGGTGAATTCGAAGGTCACCGGCAGGTTCTGCCCGTCGTTGATCGTGAACCGCTGGCCGGCCAGGACACCACCGGCCAACACGTTCGGCATCAGGATGCTTTGCGAAGGCGCCAACCGCAAGCCTAATCCGGCTGCCGGCGTGGTCAACTGAGCCGGGGTATGGCCCGAGAAGACCAGCCCGCTGGCGGCCAAGTCCACCTGATGGCTGGGCGTCCCGGCAACATGCAAACGTCCGTCGCCTAGGTCGGTCAGGCTGATATCCAGCGAACCGACGGCCCAGTCCGGGTTCGGCAAGCTTTCGACGGCCGTCCGAATCGCCGCAGCGATTTCTTCCACGGTATGCGATTCCTGGAACGGAACCGCTTGGACGCCGAACGGAACCGCTTCGCCACTGGTGAATTGGAACGTCACGGGAGGGTGACGCCCGTCGTGAATCGTAAACCGCTGGCCGTCGCGAAGTTCCATGCCATCCACTGCTTGCAGCAGGATGGTCGGCTGGCCCGTCGTGCTCAACGCCGATTCTCGCGTGTCGATGCGGTGCAGGAACGATGCGCCCAAAGTAACCACCCCGTCGCCCAGATAGACCGGGGACAATGCGAGCGACTGCTGAGCCTGGACGCTGCTGATGATCGCTTCGGCGGTCAACCTGGCCCGTTGCGCGGCGGACCACGTCGAATTGAATTCGATCGGCACGCGCGACGAAGGAGTGTGGGGATTGGCGACATCGACAAACTCGAATTCCAGTGACGACCCGCCATCGGGAGTGATGGCGAACCAAGCACCGGCCGAGACGCCCGCTGCAGGCACGCGAATGACATAAGGCGCCAGTCCGGTCAAAGTCAACGGGCTGGACCCCAGGTTGATCACGTGATCGAACACGTCGCCCAACGCTGCCGAATTGGGTTGGCCGTTGGGATCCGCGTCCACTCGGCTGCCCAGATAGAATCCCGGATCGGAGATCACATGGCGAGCCCCATCGTTGGCCAGTAACGTCGGATAACGCGGATTGACCAGGGAATCGGGCGCCGAACCGTAATCCAGTTTCGCTCCGGGCAATAGGATTGTGAAGGTCGTCGCATCGGTCGACTGGTTCGCCTTCAGCCAGTTGCCCGGCAAGTCCTGAATGGCTCGCAGGAAGTAATTCGAAATGCCCGTCACGCTGGCCGGGCCCCGGGTGAAGTCCACCGGTGCGTTGGTCACCGGATCGCGGAAATCGACGAACAAGGTGTTGCCACCACGCAGCGAGGCGGTCACCCCGGCAAAGGCATCGTTATCATTGATCGCTTGGATGATGTTATGAGCGAACTGGGCGCCGGTGAACTGGTCCCACGGCTCGAAGGCTAGCCGAACCGCCCCGCCCGGGATGCCCGTGACGCTGATCTGATCCTCCGGTTCCAGCTCGCGCGGATTGATCTGCGGCGGCGGTTGGTGCCGCGACGTATCCTGCAAATCGATCACCCCGCCGCCCAGATGCACCACATTCGGCAGATTCAACAGGGGATTGTTCCGAATCGCGTTGACCATCCGGTTGGCAATTTCGTTCAGCGGCGTCGACCGGCTGTAAGGAATCACGATGTTGCCCGGTATGAACTGCTGGTTACTGTCAAACTCGAAGGTGACTCGGGTTCCCTCGAAGGACAGCACGAACGTGCTATCCCCGATCCGACCGCCGCGTTGGTCCACATTGGGAGCCGTTGTTGTATCCAACACATGGAAACCGTTCGTTCCGTTCAGTTCCACGACCACTTGCCCGTCGTCGTCGACCACCTTGGTCGGAGTGACGCCCGCCAAAAAGCCCACGTCCGCGCGGGCCGTCTTGGCGGCGTTGATCGCGGCGATAATATTGTCGGCCAATTGATCCGCATCGGTGGCGGTAAACGGGATACCAAACCAGCCAGGCTGGCCCACGTTGGTGATGAATTCAAACGTTGCGGTCCGCAGATTCTCCGGCACACGTTCGTCGGTGATTCGGAAGATGGTTCGATTGACAATCGCGTCACCACCCGCTTCGGGCACCAAAACGGATAGGAATCCCGGCAGCAGCAAGGTTGAACTGGGTGCCACTTCGGGACGCCCCAGCGGTCGTCCGGTGGGGCTGATCGTCGGCGCCTCGGTCAAGTCGACCTCGTGCATCGGCGTGCCGCCCAGATAGATGCGGCCGTCGTTCAAGTGCTTGGCGTCCGGTAACTGAAGTTGCGACTGGCGGAAGATCGCCTGAGCGGTCCTGTCGGCGATCTCTTCGTGCGTATCGGACAGCGAGAAGGGAATCCCGACGGCATCGGGCCCAATCACTCCGTCTGAATCGAACTCGAACACCTGCTGTACCAATTCCGTCGCCGGATCGCCATCATCGTATTGGATCGTGAATCGTTCGCCATCGGTCAGCGGTCGCGACACATAGGCGGGGAAGACGTTGGAATCCTGAGGGTCGATCGACGCTTGGCCGCCCACATGGACGTGCACCAGTCCTTCGCCCACGTATTGGACGCCGGTCAGATCCAGTTCCGAATCGAGCAACGCGGCGACGATCGCTCCACCGATCTGGTCCACGGTGACCAAATTCGTGATATTGATTCGGTTCTCGGCCGTCCAGAACCGATTGTTGTCGAATTCGAACGTCGCCGGCGGGGAACCCTGCATCGTGATCGTGAACCGCTGGCCGTCCGCCACGGTCGGAATGGCCTGCCCCTGGGCGTTAGCGGTGACCGGGATGGCCAAGGTCAAGATGGTCGGGGGAACCGTCAGCGTGCTGCGCTCGGTGTTGATCGTGATCGACTCGGCCGCGCCCAGATGCACCAGTCCGTCGCCGACAAACCGTGGCATCAGTTCCAGGCCATAGCTTTCGTCCAACTGCTCGATGGCCTCGACAATAGCCTCGGCCACCTGATCCGCCGTGAAGCCGGTTTGGACTTGGACGGGCACGTTGTCGTCGTCGGTTGACCGGCCATCAAAGACGATCTCGAACGTCACGGGCTCGTTCAACGCGTTGGACGCATCACGGATCACAAAGCGCTGGCCGTCGGTGATACCCTCGCGCGGCACCTGGATCGACAGCGACCGAGGGATGTCGAAGTAAAAGCCGGTATCGAATTCAAAGGTGACCGTCGTCCCCAATCCATCGGTGATCTGGAAATTCTCGCCGTCCTGGACCTGATCGCCACGTGGCGCATTGATCACATAACGGTCGCGATTGTTCAGTGCGATCTCATACACGGCATCATCCTGCCAGATTCCCGAGACGGGGATCAGATGCATCGTATGGCTGATCGGGTCGTAGCGGAACGAATAATCTACTTCTTCTTGCAGGAACCTGCCATTCTGGAACACCGTCACCGTACTGCCCGGAAGTCGCTGGTCAGCGCCGCGCGGACCGGCGACGGTATCGGCGTTCACTCCCACTCCCGGGAACGGATCGGCCACGGCGAATCCATCGACCAATTGGATGGAGAAGCGGGGGTACACGCCGTCGACCAGATGCACCACGGTTTCGGTCGGATCGATGTCCAATCCCAGACCATCATTGTCGCGAGGCAACGTCAACCGAGCCCACGGGCCGATGAAGTCGGACCGGTCCAACGAACCGCGGTCGATGAAGACGTTCTGCCCCATGCCCTGCGGCGGCGATACCGCCGGATCGTCGATCCGCAATTGACCGACCGAATCCTTGGTTGGGGCCAACACCGGAGAATCGGCCAGGCCCATCGGGCGTTTGACCAGCAGGAAGGCCGGCCGATCTTCCAGCGAAGCCATCCCGCTGTCGATCGCCCGGGACAACGGTGCCGGGTAGTAGTTGCGATCCGCCGCATTGACAAACAACGACTGGTTGCCCGCCAACGCGATATTGAAGTCCTGGTTGTCCGGGCGTGGGATCACGTGCTCGGTCAATAACCGAGTGGGTACTCCAGGACGCTCGAGTCGAACATCGGAAATACCCCAGTTGCCCGTGACCATTTGGACGCCCCCTGAGGTCAATTGACGGGCCGCGTTGTTTTGGAACAGATTGGCACCGACAACCGTGGAGATCGGACTGAGGGTGTAACTTTGAGGATAGGTGAAACGATCCTCTGAAGCCGTATTGCGCCCCATCTCCCGACCGCGAATGAAGAAATTCTGCAGATGTTGGTCCGGCTGGTTTAGCGTTTCGACAATCCCGCTTCGGTTGTTGGATACCACATTGTTCATCACCGTCGGCGTGGCGTGATTGCCGATTAGAATACCGGTCTCGGGAAGCAAACCGCTGTCATTGTTGGTGCCCAGGATCGGCCAGAGCGTGTTAGCATCGGAACCATCGATTTTCGAGGCCCCATGAACCATGATGTAACGCTCGAAATTGGTGGTTCCGCCGACCATGGCCCGTACCGCCCAATCCGCAGCACCGCTGGGTTCGCGCTGAGCGATGCCGCGAATATCCCAGCCGCCATAAGCCTGCGCGGTGATTCCCGGAAGCGCGTTGATCTGGTCGCGCAAGCCTTTGGAAATATCCTGCGTCGAGTCGCCACCGGGCGTGACGACGTTGTAGGCGATGTTGTCGACATCGAAGATCCTGAGCGTTTGCGAGGCGGCGACTAAGGTTCGCGTGTCGATCACCCAGGTTCGAGGCGCCAGGACGTTGACGCTGATCGAGTAATCACCGCTTGCGGACGCCTCGGAACGATTTCCCATACTCAACGGACTAAAGTCCGTATGCCCGGTACCGCTGATCGAAACGAAATACGTTCCGGATTCTTCGGCGTAGAACTGCAACCGCACGTTGTTGCCCGTGGTGGTGATTCGCGGGGATCCAAACGGAGCGCCGGCGATATTGGCAGCGAAATCGCGGCCCACGGAATCGAATAACCGCAGGGCGGGAACGAATTGGGCGCTGGAGACATCGACGATCACCTGGTCGCCAACGTCCATCTGGAACTGGTACATGTCGACGTCGGCCGACGGCATCTGCGTCAAATACGGATTGTTGCCGATGGTTCCATTGGCAGTGTAGGTTTCCGGCGAAGTCGCACGTCCCTGTCGAGTATCGATCGCATTGAAGATCGTATCGTTCGGCTCGATTGCCGGACTACCTCCGAAAGACGATTCATTGCCGTCGGTACCGTGGATCGTGTTGTTGATAATGCGGGCGAAAGGCTGCGGAGCTTGAGCCAACGGGGCGACTCGCACGTTTTCGAAAACCGTGCTGCTGGAATGTGCCCGGAAAACCGCGACCTCCCGAGCCCCTTCGATGTACACGGCCCAATCATTCAATCCGGTTGTCCCGGTGTTGGCAATTCCCGAGGATCGGCTAGGCGCAATGAACGTACGCGCGACCTGAGTTGTCCCGTTGTGGACCAGGATGCTGTTGTCGATGGCGTTCTTGATGGCCCAAGCGATCTCCAGTGATGAATATCCGATGGGATTCGGCGCACCGAGCGATCGGCGGTAATAGACCGGTACACGGCCATCCACCCAGCCGGGATTTGTCGATCCGCCTAAGTGGCCGCGACGCCCCGTGTCGTCGCCCGTGTTGGCGATGTCCTGGAATTCGAATTCGACGGTGGTCCGACCGACGGTGATCGTGAACCAATCCCCGTCATTGATGGCATCCCCAGCCGCATTGTTCCGAAGATCCTCCCTGTCATCCGGCGGCACATTCGCTGCGATTTGGGACTGGAGTAACCCGCGGCGACTGGTCAGCTCGTAAGGCGCCATGTCACCGCTGACATGAATTCCGCCCAAGCCGCCGGCAGCGATGGTATTATTGAAAATGACCGGTCCCGGTGCAAAACCACCTTGGATCCCCGTTGTTTCCGCATCATTCAGGACTCGCAGATTCCGTGCGGGGCCTGGCTGAGGTGAGCCTAGACGGGCTTCGCCCGTGAAATGCGATGTCTGGGATAATTGCGTCTGCCTTGGACCGGCTTCCGACCGAATCCCCCAGTCGGCAGCGTACAGGATGGTATTCGAATGGATTAACGTCTGGCCTTGGTCGCGGAACACGTTGCGATCGCCAAAACCTTCGTACTGGATGCCCATGATCCCGCGGTGCGGGGACGATTGGGGCATCGAGGAACCTTCCGTATAGATATCGCCCGAGGCGTTGCCGAACAACACGATGCGATTCGAGCGACTAGCCGTACCGCTGGCCGTTCCATCAGACAAGGTTGCCTGCAATCGCAGCATGGACTGGACCGCCGGGCTGTTGATCGCATCACGGATGGCCGCCGCGATCTGGTAATCCTCCGAAACGGCCGTGAACCGGATCGGGATGTGCCCGCTGCTGACTTGCGAGTTGCTATCGTACTCGAACGTCACCATGTTCGCGCCGTCACCCAACCGGAAGGTGTCCCCGTCGTTGATGTCCTGCCCTGCGGGCGCGATCAAGGTGGTCTCGGGAACGAACCGATCGTTGGTGTCGAAGGTGCTGTGTAGCGTCAGAGTGCGTTGCCCAAAGAAGCCCGGTGTCGACGTGCCGTAAGGCGTGGACCTGCGGATTTCCAACTGGTAGGGACCGCTGGCAATGCCGGGCGTAAAACCGCTGGACGTGAAGGTGGCAGCATTCACGTTGTCCGAGGTGCTGGGCGCCCCGGTGATCATCTCGCCCCGTTCGGCGAAACCGATGATCACGTCGTCGATGTGGACTCCACGCGCCGTGCCGGGCGTGGCGGTCGAACCGGCGAACTCGTAGCGGATCCGCAACCCTTCGGTTCTCGCAAACGCATCCAGCTCGACACGCGATTGACGCCAGACGTCGTCGTTGAATAAACGCTGGACCGACGCCGCTTGCCACTCGGAGAATTGGCTGGATGCCACCAGCACACTGGTGCCGTCCGGCCGCTGGATGAAGACGCGGAAGTGGTCGCCCGGCGCCGTGTCCAACCGATAGTTGAAATACATGACCGGCTTGTCGGACGGCGAGTACTCTTTCAGGCTGAACGGATTGGAAACCAGATCGCCCTGCGGAATGATTCCACCGCCGATCGAGTAGTTGGGGACCGTACGATTGCCGAAGTAGAAGGTGTCGCCGCCGGGCTGAGCCGTTCGGCTGCCATCGAACGCGGCGGTGATCCCATGCCCGGGCGTGAACTGCTCGAACCGTGACACGTGCCACAGGTTGCTGGGCGAAACGGTCTGGCCGTTAAACGTGGGATCCAACAATTCACGTACCACCGGCGGTTCCGCGGTCGTCCCCCCGTAGCTGCCGATGCGATCCTCCGCGATCCGTCGCACCGAGTTGATCGGTTCCAAGCGAACGGCGGCGTAAGTGGGCGGGATCGGTGGCGGCGGTAGCGGC
>REEF01000829.1 GCA_007695205.1 Planctomycetaceae bacterium | reverse complement strand
CTTCGCGATCCCGCTGGACTTGGAAGCGAGCTACGAGCAGACTTGCCGGGACCTGCGGATCGCCTGATCCGGGTGAGGACAAGCTGCAAATACTGTCTTGTGTCGTGCGGAGAAACGGCCGATAATCATGCCACGGCAGGGTTCGTTCCTGCGCAGCGGCACCCGACGTGCTGGCACGGATTCGTTTTCCCTATATCTCCCATCCGTAGCTCGACCGGTTTTTCAGTCATGCTATTTTCACATCGAACCTTTTGGCTACCGAAAGACATCCAGGAGCCTCAGGGGTATGAAGATGCCTTCCAGGTCGACGAACTTCAGGGCCGCGCTGCGATCTGCGATGGAGTCTCCACATCGCTGTTTTCCGGTCGATGGGCCTCGATCCTAGCAAAAGCTGCTGTGGATAACCCTCCCAACGTGAGGGACCCTGCAGCTTTGGACGGGTGGCTCAAGCAGCAGCGCGAAGTCTGGGCGGCGTCGATCGACGAGCACGCGTTGGCTTGGCACCAGAAGCCGAAGTTGCTGGAAGGGGCAGGAACGACGCTCCTTTGGGTGGAAATCACCAGCTCGGACTCGCCCGACAACACGGAACGTCCCAAGCGATTGCGCTGCTATTCGATCGGGGACTGCTGCCTGTTCCACATTCGGGCCAATCAGGTTTTGGAGACATTTCCGCTACAGGACAGCGCCCGATTCGAGGAGAACCCGCAGGTTCTGCGCAGTGTGCTGAAGCGATCCGAGCGGATCGAATTCGAGGCCATGGAGACGTTTTGCCATCCGGGGGACTTGGTGATCTTGGCCAGCGACGCGGTCGCCAGTTGGACGATGCGGCAGATCGAAGCGGGGGTCGACGTCGATTGGCAGGCTTATTGGCAGTTATCCCAGGAGGATTGGCAGCAATGGACGGTCGAGTTACGGCAGGATCATCAGATTCGTTATGACGATTCCACCGTCATCCTGCTGCGGATCAGCGGGGAAACGCGACGGGATGGTCCCTCGTCGGCTCGACCGGGCGAGCGGTTTATGGAACAAGCGGACACGGCAGTTCGCGGAGCGCTGAAGTCATTCAAGGGGGGATTGCGGCGCGGGTTGAAGGATCTGGCAGACAGCAAATGGTTGACGGATGACCATCCCAAGTGAGTACAAATGGCGGGTGGAAGCGTTAGTCTTGAAGCGGTGATGTGCGGATGGCGGCGGTCGCATGGATCATGGCTGATGGCGGGAAAGACGCCTGGGCAGGTTGATGCTAACCGTTGGGGCGTTTAGACTTAGGGAAGGACCCGGCGAGTTGGTACTAGTTCGTCTCGGGCATGACTTTATGGAACAAGCGGGGGGGTAGAGGATGATCAAGCCTCTGTTTTATGTAGATCTTTCCGAGGATGCTCGGGATTATCGGCACACGGCACTCGAACCGGGTCTGCCGCTGTTGGACCGCCAGGGCGTCAACTTCCAGATCCTCCGCAAATGGCTGGGCGATGTGGTCGCGGAACCCGAATGGCGGAATCAGGATACGGTTGCCTTCTACATGGTCGATAAAGAGCGTGGTCGTTTGGAGGAGGTCGATTGCCAACCGGTCACCCGCGTCGAGCTGGAGAAACGTTTCGCCAAGGAGTTGGACGCGATTCGGGCTCGAATGAAAAAGATCAAGCCAGAATCGTCGACCGAGCAGATGGTGCATCGGATTTTGAAGAAGAGCTTGGCGGAACAGACGAACGATCTGGATAACAGCGATTTTGATTCCTTCTTTTTCAAATGCCGCGCCAGCAACGAGGACTGGCGGTTGGTATGGTGCTGTGGCTATCAGCGAAAGGACCTCGAACCGCTGAAGGCCCGTCTGTGGAACACGCCGGACGGCGAATATCTGGGAGTCCGACCGCCGTTGCAAGGAGGTCGCGTCAAGCGGCGAAAACGCACGGGACCATTAGACGTATTGATGTCGCCCTGGGTGGCCATCGCATTGATCCTGCTGGTCGCCGCGTTTTTCATCGCTTTCCGCCCCAAGCTGGTCGTCAGCCCCACTGAGTGGGCTGGTCCCTTAGGCAGCCAGATCGAGTATCGCGTCGAAGACCAGCGTTGGTTCTTTTTCCGCAACGACGTGACGCCTCGCGCGGCGGCTCAATCACACGACCCGCGTGTGTTGGAATTCGGGCGTGACGGAGTCGCGGAGGCGACGGGCGTCGGCAAGACGTCCGTTTCGTTCCGCGTGGGCAATCGCATCGTCGATTCCTTAGTCGAGGTGGGACCGCCCAAAATCCCCGACCAATTGATCATCGAACCCGGCGAGGACGTTCGGGTCGCGATCGGATCGACTCGCCAACTGAAAGCGTTGGGCAAGTACGAAGATGGCAGCCAGGCCGATCTGACCCGATATGTAACGTGGGGTGGATCGGATTCGCAGTTACTGCGGGTTTACGGCACGGAAGCCCAGCGGGAACGCAAGGGATTGATCGAGGGCGTCGGGGTCGGGCAGGGCCGAGTGACCGCGACGTTTGCGACACCCGATGCGCCGCTGGACGTCGAGCCGGTAGCGGCCCAGATCGATGTGCAGGTGATCCTGGCCGATTTCACGACCTTGGCCGTCACCTTACAGCCCGATAAGTTTTCGGTCGGGCAGAGCAGCCGAGTGGAAGTCGAGGGGATCGACAAGGATAACCAGCGTCATCGCTTGACGGGCGCTTCGATGTTGAGCGTCCGGGTCGACCCGACCAATCTGGCCGCTGTGGACGGCGACTACCTGGTCGGCCGCAGCGAGGGCAAAGGCGAGGTAAAAGTCGCGTACGGCGACCTGGATCGTACGGTTCCGTTCACCATCGCCGGCCGGATGTTGGACGAGGATGTCTTCCTGGTCTCGCCGACCCGCATCGAAAACGCCGTGGTTTACGAGCTGATCGGGCTGAACGTAACGACGGGCAGCGACCAGCCCATCACGGCCACTTCGGCCAACCCGGAGATCGTCGAGGTGTTTCGGACGGAGGACGAGAATGTCGGCTACGAAGTCTGGCTGGCGGCTCGACGCGCGGGAGATGCCGAGGTGACCGTATCGCAGGGCAACCGATCGCAGCTTGTCCATGTGACCGTCACCGGCCAGTTGATCGACCGCATCGATTTCGTTCCGGAACTGTACTCGTTGCGGATGGGTGAATCGACCGATGTCAATCTGGTGGGGATCACCCGAGACGACCGGCGTCGGATCAAGGTGGCACCCGATGCGTTGATCTGGGATCGGCAACCTCGCGGAGAAAACGTTTACATCGACAAACGTTTGTTGCGGCTACGCGGACTGGAGGCGACCGACGAGGCAGGCCAGCCGATGCGCGTGGCCTTGGGAACGACGGATCTGACCGCCAGCGGCACGGTGGTGGTTCGCGGTGGCGATATGCTTGCTTGGCTCGAAGCCGAAAATGCTTTCGGAGTCCACCCACCCGTTCCGGCTCGCGGTCGCTACATCGATGCCGGCAGCTACCTGGGCAGCGACGTCCTGATGTACGACAAAACGCGAGGTCTGATTGTGGGAGCGGAGGTGGATCCTTTCTCGCCGTTGGGGATCGTCCCACGGGGCTCGCAGATCGTCGAAGTCAACGGAGTCGCGCTGGATCAGATGAGTCCGGACGAGTTAGCCGCCTATTTTCGCACTCGGCGAGTGGGCGAAGGGGACGTGATCCGTTACCGCAGCCGCGACGGATTGCTGGGCACCGTATTGCTGGGCGATCGCGTCGGCGTGGTCCGAGATTTCAGGTTGCTGGACGTGCTGTCCACCAACGTGACACCAGAAGCTTTCGATGCCGATCTGCGGGTGTATCTGCGGCAACCCGGCGAATACCGGCTGACCGACGCGTCCGGAACGCCGCTCAGCGATTGGTCGGTCTATTCTCGAGACGCCACGCCGTTGATCAGTCTGTCCGGCGTCCCCCGCACTGCGGACGATGACTACGAATGGTACGTCGAACGGCGGATCGGCGATTCGGTACGCCGTTTCCAGGTGCCGTTCAAATTAGCACCCGAGCGTTCGGCGGAACGGGTCATCCGGCCCGTCGACGACGATCCGGAGTATGAATATATCGACCAACCCGACGGCACGCGAAAGCGCGTCAGGCGGACCATCCGCACCATTCGCCGCCCGGCCAGCGATTCGGACTCATCAGTCATTCGATCCTCCGAGGGCGGGTTAGCTGCCAGCCCCGGGCCATCAGCCAGTGGCTCGCCCGCGCCCGGATCCCCCGCTCCAGCACCCGGCTCGCCCGGTTCACCACCTCCCGCCCCGGGCTCGCCAAACCCCGCACCGGCTCCGCCCGCTGATCCCGATGCCAAACCGGCGACACCGCCGGCAGACCAACCGGCGCCGGGAAAACCTCAGTCGCCCGATGCGAGTCCACCAGCCTCGCCGGCCGACGTGGCCCGAAAACCGGACAGTCCACCGCCCGCACAAGGCACCGCCCGGGCGGCCGGGGCCTCCCCCGCGCAGCCAGGCGTGACGGGCTCGCCGACCGGTGGTACGGTTGCTGGCAAAACGGCTGCTGGCACTTCGGAAGCGTCGCAGCCCGAGCCAAAGAGCGGCAGCGGGTTGCTGGACGCTTTGCGAGACTTCAATCGCCAGCGACGCAACTGAGTTTCTCAGAAACTGATCTTTGGGGGATTGTCCACACATCGTAAATTAGTACACAATTGGGGAGTTCGGAATCTGCAGGACGTTTTCGATGACTCGATAAAAAGCTCGGTGGGGAAGGGCGTTGAATATCGAGGGACAAGCACTTCGTACCCAGCCTGATCGGCCGGTTGTCGGGGTGTCGGCTTGGCGCCCGTCCCATCGTTCAGCGGCCCTGCATCCCTCATTGGCAGCATTCGGCTGCATGGCGATTTTCTCACCAAGCGATACTTAGGGAGCTTGAGGCAACGTGGGTTTTCCAGACGATCGAGACCGCCGCATTATCCGCTTGGCTGAAGACACCGAGAACCTTGCCACCGACATGGCGAATTGGGTTGCCGAGTTCAACGAGGCTCGGGTCCAGCAGGAGTTGCTGCCGGTACCCGCCAGTGACGAATTCGAGTTGACGCGACTACGGCGTCTGGCGTCCAACCTATACAGCTCGGCCAAAGTCCCGGTAGCGGCCGCGGTGTACGGGCCTTCGCAGGTGGGCAAGAGTCTGTTTGTCGGACGCGTTCTGCAGGCCAGCAGCGACGATTACAGCCCGTTGGGTCGTGACGAGCAAAACGGACCGCCGGCCTATTTCCAGTTCCTGTCGTTCGACACGGATTTGAACCCGCAGAGCGGCTCGAACGAAGCGACGGCGCTGGTGACTCGGTTCACGACCAAGGATCGGATCGCCGCCAACATTTCGCCCGAGTATCCCGTCATGGTGCGGGCGTTGACCCGCGCTCAGTGGTTGCGCGTGATGGCTCGAGGGTTTCATGTCGAGTGTGCGACGCCCGATCGAAATTGGACTCAGGATCAACTGGAGGATCTGTTCGACGAAATGGCCGGACGGTACTCCAGCACCGAAGTCGACCGGCGTTGGCGATTGGATCTGCTGGATGCTTACGCCTACATGCGGGTCTGCGATCGCCGTGGCTTTCAGTCCAAAGAATCGGTGTTGAACGGGTTGTTGACGCGTTATCCGCTGAGCGAGGACGGGTACATCGCCACGGCGGCCAATCTATTCTGGGACAACTGGCCGTCGCTGACCCAATTGTTCATCCGCATCAACAACTTCTTGACCAGCATCCATAGTGAGGAACACGATCCGGCCATCCTGACGCACTGGGCGGGCGTGCGTTTTCTGTTGGACAGCCAGCGAGCCAAACTGCACGAGCGCCGCAACTCGCGATGCTTCAAACACGTCGACTGGGCCGACATCCGTCTGGTGAACAAAGGCGGCTGGCATGTGCTGGAATTTAACGAAGGCCGCGGCGGTGGCAGTGAACAATTGGAGACCATCCAGGCCTCGATGCTGGAAATGGTCATGCCCGTGTTGCCGCATCGTTTGAATGAGGATTGGCGCAGGGTCATCGAGTCGATCGACATCCTGGACATCCCCGGGATGCGTGCCGGGCGGCAGGGCGCCGAGCAGGGAAAACGCCAGTCGGCCGACGCGATCGAAGAGCAGATGGAAATCGTCAAACGGGGCAAAGTGGCCTATCTGTTCGAACGATATACCGAAGAGATGCTGATCCAGACATTGCTGCTGCTGGCTCGCGGCGGCAACCTGGAGGTCACGGCCCAGATGAAATACCACATCGACAAGTGGGGGCGAGCCCGGTACGGCGACGACGCGTGGCCGACCAAGGTCAAGGACACGCTGCCCGCCCTGTTCCTGGGGATTACCGGGATTGACGAAGAATTCCGGAACCGGGACGAATACGCCGACTCGATGCTGTACAACACCCGCTTGGCTCAACTGGCCGACGCCTTGGGCGAGGTCATGACGGATTTCGGCGGCGAGGGCCGATCGTTCAACAATGTCTTCCCCATCCGGTATCCCGGCACGTGGGATGCTGATTCCGAGCAGCGTGAGAAGGCCGGAGTGGAGAAATGGGAGCGAGCCAAAGAGGCCTTTTTGAGCGCCCCCATGGTGCAGACCTACGTGGCCGACGCGGCCAGCAAGTGGTCGGCGGCGCTCACCGACGGCGACGGCTGCCTGTCGTTGATCAGCCGCGCTTGGCGCGAAGTCACCACGGCTCATAAGAAACAGGAACAACTGGAGACGCAGATCAAGGAAGCCCGCAGCCGATTGATGCAACTGGCCCAGGGCTGGGCGGTCAACGCCGACACCAATATCGACCGCGAGCAGCGCAAGGCGATCGGCGACAAGATCCTGGAGTGGTTGAAGGCGAACCCGCAAGCCATCTACGACCGCGTTCAGGTGTTGGAAAAGACGCTGGGCTTCGAGGACGGTGACCAGTTCATCCTGTCGGATTTCGCCGATGTGCCGGCACGTGCCGGCGTCGGGCGGCCGGAACCACTGGAAAAGCGGTTTCCCAAGCGATTGCAAGAGTATTTTCACGAATGGGCCACGGTCACGACAATCGAACGCTGGGAACAACAAACCCGGGCCAACCCGCAAGGCGGGCCCTGGTTGGGTTCCGAGGAATTCGGGCAGTTCACACGCTTCTTGCGCGATGCGTTATGTTCCAAGGATAGTTTCCAGGAAATCAATCAGCAATTGCTGAAGGTCGTCAACCTGAAACTACGTGATGAATCGGCCAAGCGACGAGCGCGCCGCAAGTACGTCGGGATCATGATGAACGATTACGTGCTGAACCCCGGCCCCAGCGACGAACCGATCGAGCCGGTGGAAGAAGCGGATCCGGAAAACTTCGGGCTGATGGCATCCCTGCTGACGCGATGGACCAGCCGCTTGCCCGAGTTCCTGGCATCCGGGGCCGGGCTGGAGGTCCGGGTTCCGCCAGGCAACATGGAATTGACCGAAATCATTCAGCGATACGAAAACCCGCCGGCCTGAGCACCGGCCAGTCGCATTCGGAACCTTTGCCAGTAGCGAAAGAATTTCATGCATATCTTGTTCGCCAATACCGGAGTCCAGGTAGTTTGCATCCCCCTCCAATCCGGTCGACGCTACACGACAGCCCAGATCGGTTACGGCTGGCAGCATTGCCGCTGCAAAGCCGAAGAGGCCGAAGACGACCGGGACGATGAGGAAGAACCGCAGGTCGAGGTCTATCCGTACATCCAATGGCAGATTATCCAGTCGCATGTCAGCAAGCTGTTTTTGGCTGTCGATACCAGCCTGGGCGATCCCGACATCGGTTTCTTCAGCGACCCCTCGTCCCTGGCCGGCGATTTCCACGTCAAGCTGCCTCACCTGCTGGACAGCAACCACCAGCCCCTTCCGGGATTGCCGTCGATCGAATTATGCCTGCGAGCGGCGACGGCGACGGCGGGCGAGGCCAAGCCGGTGCATATCGTCGTCGATTTCGGTAACAGCCGCACCGGTGCCCTGCTGGTCGAGATGGCGGGCGAGGTAGCTCAATCGGCGGAAATGCTGCCTTTCGAGCTGATCAACCGCTACGGACTGGATCATTTCAGCGACGAAGGCGAACAGGCAGGCAAGCCCAGTGCGCGATGGTTTTCGTCCAAAACACGCTGGGCCAATACGCCGTATCCCGCACCGCCGGAGATGACCAAAAAAGAGTTTTATCGCGAAACGAAGAAGGGGCTGTTCGGCGGCAAGAAGCAGGTCAAACGCGAACGGGAAACGTACGTGCGACCGCCGCTGTTCGACGACTGGTCCATGGTGCGAATGGGTCACGAGGTCGACGAGATCTCGCAGATCATGCATGCCAAAGGGGATTTTCGAACCGGAGTCAGTTCGCCGAAACGTTACCTGTGGGCCGATGACGACAGTTGGCTGGAAGGCGCTTTCTGGTACATGGCCGATCCACACGACCGTGTCGGCAACAGTGAATTCGCGGCCAAATTGCACGGCCCGCTGCTGAAGTTCATCCACGAAGACGACCGCGACTTCTTGATCGAAAAGGAAGACCCGCGGGAGGAAGCCTACGCCCAGATGGTGCCGACCAAGCCGGTGCACGCGCCCCGTTGTCTGATGACCGCGGCCATCTACGAATTGCTGTGCCAGGCGTTCGAGTATGTCAATTCGTACGGGTACCGCAGCCGTACCGATGATTCGGCCCGGACTCGTGAAATCCACAGCCTGACGATGACCTTTCCCAGCGGTATGTTTCAAGACGAGAAGGAACGGTTTCAACTGCAGTGCCAAAAGGCGATCGCCATCTACGCTCGTACGGTGGGTAAGTATCAGCGAGTCCGACCGCAGTTGACATTTAGCATCGACGAAGCCAGCGCGGTCCACCTGACGTATATCTGGGCAGAATTGCGCATGCTGGGGCAGGATCCGCGACTTTGGTTCGCCGCGTTGGCTCGCGATCACAGCACCTCCAAAAACAACCCGTGGGACGCTGCAGAAACCGGTAACGTCAAACAGGCGGTCGGGGCGGTCCCCGCAGCGCGACGCCGCGGCGCCGCCGCTCCGTCACGCGGGATCGCCCGACCCGGACGTAGCGGTCCTGCCTCGGAAGAACCGGCCGAAGAGAAAAAACGCAAGGAACTGCGCATCGCCTGTATCGATATCGGCGGTGGGACAACCGACATGATGATCGCCAGCTACCTGTACGAACCGGGGATCGATGATACGATCCGCGGGAAGGTACTGCACCAGGATGGCGTCGCGATCGCCGGTGACCAACTGGTGAAACGGCTGCTGGAGCGGATCATCGTCCCGCGTTTCGCGCAAGCCATCGGATTGGAAGACGAAGATGTGCA
>REEF01000209.1 GCA_007695205.1 Planctomycetaceae bacterium | reverse complement strand
GATTCATCGACCGACTGGTGCTTCTGTACCGTGACGACCGAGTGGTCGCCGCGGAAATCCTGGATTACAAGACCGACGTCTGGGACGGGAACCGTCCGGCGACGCTCACCGACAAGGCCGCTTTCTATGCACCCCAGATCCAGACTTATCGCTTGGCGGTCGCCCGCCTGACCGGCTTGGCCGTCGATCGCATCGCTGCCCAACTGGTCTTCCTGCACGGCCCCTTGATTCACTCAGTACCTTGCATCACGAAGACGGGCCTCGGATAAGCACCTGGCCAGGAGTTTCTTGTTAATCAAAGCAACCTTGCATGGGGGATGCAACAGGGTCGGGAGTCGTTTTCGGGCAACGACCAACCATAGGGAACATACTTTCTCCGAAAACGACTCCCGACCCCTTCCGTCGATTCCACCAAGAAAGACCTGGCCGGGTGCTTAGAGGCCGTAACAAAACCGCCGGACGGCTCAGAGAGCCATCCTACGTGGGCGGTTTTGTTACGGCCTCTTAAAGCGCGAGTTCAAGGGGCGTCGTACCCTTTACCGCAAACGGAGCAATCGCCACAATGGTGACCGAAAGCGGGGGTGTTCGAATTCATAAGGATGGATGGGAGAGATGCTCGATGGCTCAGATGACTTGCTACGAACGTGTCATGACGGCGCTGCGGAACGAACAGCCGGACCGAGTGCCGCATTTCGAGTGGATTCTGGACCGGAACGTGCGTGAGGCGATCTTGCCGGATTGTACGATGGAAGAGTTCACCCTGCGCATGGGACTGGACGCCATCCTGACGCAACCTGATTTCCGCCGCGAATCGATTTCGGAGACCCGATTTCGCAGTGAATATGGGATCGTGTACGAAAAGACAGAAGAAGAGCATGTCATCGCCGTCCAGGGACCGATCCAGACGCTGGGTGATCTGCGCCGCTACGAACCGCCGGACCCCCGGGCGCCTCATCGGTTCGAAAGCCTGAAACGTCTGGTCGACCGCTACAAGGGCAAACTGGCCATCGGCGTGCATCTGAACGACGTGTTCTCGATTCCTCGCAATCTGATGGGCTTCCAAGAGATCCTGCTGGCCCTGGCAGCCGAACCGGACTTGATTCGGGGGTTGGTCCAGATGTCGGTCGATCTGAACATCGAGTATGCCAAGGAATGTGCTCGGTTAGGCGCCGATTTCGTCTTTACGGGCGATGATTACGCTTCCACCGATGGTCCGTTGATGTCCCCCAAGACGTTTCGGGAATTGTTGTATCCCGGGTTAAAGCGAGTGTTTGCGGGATTCAAGGAGCAGGGATTGCTGACCGTCAAGCACAGCGACGGGAACATCCTGCCGCTGCTGGACATGATCCTGGACGCCTCGCCCGATTGTCTCGATCCGATCGACCCCAACGGTGGCCTGGATATCGGGAAGATGAAGCGGGAGTATGGAAACCGGTTTGCGATGAAGGGCAATGTGGATTGCGCCCACCTGTTGACATTCGGCACGATGGAAGAAGTAGTTCGGCAAACCAAGGAGATCTTGCGGGTCGCTGCCCCGGGTGGCGGATTCATTTTGTCTTCCAGCAACAGCGTCCATTCGAAAGTCAAACCGGAAAACTACCTGGCGATGTGGAATACGGTCCGCACGTATGGGGCCTACCCCCTGAGGCTGGAGCCGATGGAAACCCGACGTCTAACCACATAGAAAGCAGCTTGCCCGAAAACGACTCCCGACCCCGTTGCGTACCACCCCAATCCGACGTCGATTGTTTCGCCGGTTCTTAGTGAGCTGGTGGGGTCGAGTCTTCACGCGATGGGCACTGGTCACACATCGGGCGTCCGGCAGGATCGCGCATGGACGACAGCCCACCGCACGAACCGCGGATGCACCGTTTGCCGAAAATCACTCCCAGAGCCATTCCCAACATCGCGAGAACGAAAACGGCCAGCGTCGCAAACAGGATGTTCATAATTCATCTCCTCGACGGTATTCTATCGAGCTGCCTACCGGTCTTCTACCTATTTGTCTGCAGGAATCGAGAAAACCCGTCGGTCATCCGTTCCTCGAACCCCTGCTCGGTTCGCAGAATCAGGAGGACATCCAACGAATGGTCCTGGGCCAATTGCAACGCGGCATCGGGGCCGGCGACCAGCAGGGCCGTGGCCCAGGCATCGGCCATCATGCAGTGGTCGTGGATCACCGAAACCGAAGCGAGTTCATGGTGGACCGGGTATCCCGTGGACGGGTCAATCGCGTGGGAATAACGGCGTCCTTCGTGTTCGAAGACGTTGCGATAGTCGCCCGATGTGGCCAATGACTGGCCCGATAACCCAACGATTTGCTGAACCGATCGCACATGGTCGATCGGTTTTTCTATGCCGATCCGCCAGCGTTGACCGTCGTGACGGGTGCCACCCGTCCGTACATCGCCGCCGATCTCGATCATAAAGTCCGTGATGCCTCGGTCGGCCAGCAGTTCGGCGATCGCATCGACGCCGTAGCCTTTGGCGATGGCCGATAGATCGACGTAGATTTCAGGATTCTTTTTTCGCAGCGCCGGAGGTGACAGGCGAACGTCGAGTTGCTGGTACCCCACGCGGGCTCGCTGTTGTTCCACCTGTTCTGCGGTTGGCATCTGGCCCAGCTTCGGGTCCGGTCCGAAGTTCCAGAGGTTGACCAACGGGCCGACGGTCACATCAAAAGCCCCGTCCGTCAACTGGCTGATTTCCAACGCGACGTTGACGACCCCCGCCGTCTCACTGGAAACTTCAAACCAATCGTCGTGTTGGTAGCGATTGAATCGAGACAGCTCGGAATCTTCCTGGTAGGTCGACATCAGCGCATTGATCTGCTGCAGTCGCTGCTCCACTTTCCGATGCAGCGTGTCCACCTCGATCCCCGCCGGCAACTTGGCCAGCTTGACCGAATAGATGGTGCCCATCGTCATCCCCGTCAACGAGGGGCCTGACTGCATTTGAGGGGTTGGCCGACAAGCGAACCAAGCCAAGAGCCCGCTGGCCACCAGTAAAAACGCGAGTTGCGGCCGACGAACGAGCATGGGGATCAACCGCCGAAATCGTCAAAAGCGATCATCTCGGGACCAACGCCCAGATCGTCCAGCAGCTTAAACACAGCCGCGTTCATCATGGGCGGACCGCACATGTAATACTCGACATCCTCTGGTGCCGGATGGTCCTTCAGGTACTCTTCGTACAGCACCTGGTGAATGAAACCTGTATATCCGGTCCAGTTATCCTCGGGCAACGGCTCGGAAAGCGCGATGTTGAACCGGAAGTTGGGAAATTCTTTTTCGATCGCACGGAAATCTTCGATATAGAACAGCTCGCGCAAGCTGCGCCCTCCGTACCAATACGAGACCTTTCGACCCGTGCGCAGGTTCTTGAAGAGTTCGAAAATGTGGCTTCGTAGCGGTGCCATGCCGGCACCACCACCGATGTAGATCATTTCCGCATCGGTTTCCTTGATGAAGAATTCGCCGTAAGGTCCTGAGATGGTGACCTTATCACCCGGTTTCAAGTTGAAGATGTACGAGGATGCTTTGCCTGGCGGAGTGCCGTCAGGAGCCCGCGGCGGCGGGCTGGCGATCCGCACGTTCAACATGATCAGGCCCCGTTCGCCTGGCCAGTTCGCCATGGAGTAGGCCCGTATCACCGGCTCGGTTACTTCGGAGTGGTACCGCCAAACATTGTACTTATCCCAGTCTTCCCGATACTCAGGCTCGACATCAAAGCTCTGGTAATCCAATTCATGCGGTGGGATCTCGATCTGGATGTACCCCCCCGCTTTAAATCCAACGTCTTCTCCCTCGGGCAACTCCAGAATCAATTCTTTGATAAACGTGGCCACATTGCGGTTGGATCGGACCGTGCACTCCCACTTTCTCGTCTCGAACGCTTCCTCGGGAACCTCGACCTTCATGTCCTGCTTGACCGCCACCTGGCAGGACAGACGCACTCCTTCCCGCGCCTGCCGGTTGTTGACGTGGCTACGTTCGGTTGGCAGGATATCTCCACCGCCGGATTTGACTTTGACGGCGCATTGGGCACAGGTCCCGCCGCCTCCGCAAGCCGACGAAACGAAAATCCCTGCGTCGGCTAAAGCGCCCAACAGTTTCCCTCCTGCCGGGACCGTCAACGTCTTTTGATCGTTGACCAGGATACTGACATCGCCGCTTGCCACCAACCGAGACCGTGCGATCAAGATCAGCACGACCAGCGTCAGGACAACGATGGTGAACATCGCGACGCCCAAGACGATTTCAAACATAATTCACTCGCCGAATATTTACCGATGGAAACGGATAGTCACAGTTGGATGCCGGCAAACGACATGAAAGCCAAAGCCATCAAACCGACCGTGATGAAAGTGATCCCCAGACCTCGCAGTCCCGGCGGAACATCGCTGTACTTCATCTTTTCACGGATACCGGCCAACGCTACCAGGGCCAAAGCCCAGCCCACGCCGGACCCGAAACCAAAGACGATGCTCTCCACGTGGGTGTACTCTCGTTCGACCATGAACAACGAACCGCCCAAAATGGCACAGTTGACCGTGATCAAGGGAAGAAAGATCCCTAAAGCGTTGTATAACGGTGGGAAGAACCGATCCAAGGTCATCTCCAGGATCTGGACCATGGCCGCGATCACACCGATGTAGCTGATCAAGCCCAAGAACGTCAGGTCCAGGTCCTCGTAGCCAGGCCCGACCCATTGCAACGCACCGGGCTTCAGCAGGTACTGGAAAATCAGGTGGTTTGCCGGAATGGTGATGGTCTGGATCACAATTACAGCCACCCCCAGGCCCAAGGCCGTCTTGACGCTCTTGGAAACGGCCAGGAACGTGCACATTCCCAGGAAAAAGGCCAAGGCCAGATTCTCGACGAACACCGCCTTGATAAACAAACTCAAGTAATGTTCTACCATATCAAGCCTCCTCGACTTGTTCAGGTTTCCACGTACGGATCGCCCAGATGAACAATCCGATCAGGAAGAAGGCGCTGGGTGGCAATAGCATCAGGCCATTGGGGACGTACCATCCGCCTTCTTGCCCCGCCACCGCCAACAACTGGATGCCATAGAACTGGCCCGACCCGAGCAGTTCCCGGAAGAAGGCCACGCCCAACAGGATCAACGCATATCCCAAGCCGTTGCCGATCCCGTCCAGGAAGCTGAGCCAGACCCCGTTCTTCATGGCGAACCCCTCGGCCCGCCCCATCACAATGCAGTTGGTGATGATCAATCCCACAAACACCGACAACTGCTTGCTGATCTCCCAGAAGTAGGCCCTCAGGACCTGATCGACCAGGATGACCAGCGACGCAATGATGGTCATCTGCACGATGATACGGATGTTGGTCGGGATTTGCCTGCGGATCAAGCTGACGGAGGCCCCCGAAAAGGCACTCACAAAGACCACCGCAACGCTCATCACCAACGCTGTATCGAATCGAGTTGTGATGGCCAGCGCGGAACAGATGCCCAGCACCTGCAACGCGATCGGATTATTGTTGAACAAAGGGTTCAGCAGAACCTCTTTCGATTTCAATTTTGCCATCGGTTGCTCTCCCCTGCACCGTTGGATTTTTCAAAACAGTCCCACAGCCGTCAGTGGCTGTTATTCACTCTCCAGCTCGCGTAGCGTCTCTAAGACGGACCCGAATCCTTGCTCGCCCAACCAGAACCGGACCAAATTGGAGACCCCTTGAGCTGTGATGGTCGCTCCCGCCAGACCATCGATCTGATGGATCGCGGCCGGATCGTCCTGGTCGACTCGGCCGCGAAGCACCCGGATCCGGATGTTTCCCTCTTCGTCAAAGGCCCGCTTGCCGACCCATTGTTGCTTCCAGCGAGGATTGTCGACCTCGCCGCCAAGTCCGGGCGTTTCCCCGTGTTCGTAGAAGGTCAAGCCTTGGATGTGATCCAGATCGGCATCCAAAGCCAAAAACCCGTACAGGGTCGACCAGAGGCCTCTCCCACGCACGGGCAGCACGATCTGCGACAATTGGCCGTCCTTGCGGACCAAGTAGACAAACGAGTATTTCTCTCGACGCCCGATTCCCGCCGGATCCTGGCGGCTATCCAAGGAGCGACTCAAGTCCGGATCACGAGCAGCCGCCCGCTGGTTGAACGTGTCGGGGTCGATCACCGAAGGATCGACCAACTGGCCCGATTCCAAGTCAACGACTTGCACTTCGATCTGCTTGAACAACTCTTCCAGCGGCTGATCGGGCCGATACAGACCGGCGGCCTGAAGGATGTTGCGTTTTTGTTCCATCGCCTGATTGCGCTCCTGAGCAGGTCGCAGCAGGACCGCCGCCGTCGACACGACGACCGAACAGACGATGCATAAGCACGTCGCCACCGTGAAAGTGTTAGCGATCGAATCACGTTGCATATCGGGCCATCCTTCTCTTGACATTGGCCTGGACGACAAAGTAGTCGATGGTGGGGGCGAACACGTTGCCGAACAGAATCGCCAGCATGATCCCTTCGGGGAACGCCGGATTGACGACCCGGATCAGGATCGTCATGACGCCAATCAATATCCCATACACCCACTTTCCCGTATTGGTCATCGAAGCGGAAACGGGGTCGGTTGCCATGAACACCAGGCCGAAGGCATAGCCACCGATCACCAGATGCCACCACGGCGGGACGTTGAACATCGCATTGGTCTCGCTGGGAACGAAATATAGCAGGGTGGACAAAACCATCCCGCCGGCCAACACGCCGGCCATGATCCGCCACGATCCAATCCCCGCTCCGATCAAGATCGCTGCGCCGATCATGCAAGCTAACGTCGACGTTTCGCCCATCGACCCCGAAATGGTGCCGAGGAATGCCGACATCCAGCTGATCGGCACCTCGCCTGCCTCGGGCGACACCAGCGTCTGCAAACCGGTCGCCGGATCGGCGATGGCCATCCGGCCCAAGGCGGTGGCACCCGTGTATCCGTCCAAAGCTACCCACACCGCATCGCCAGAAATCTGAGCCGGGTAGGCGAAGTATAAAAAGGCTCGAGCGGTCAATGCCGGATTCAAAAAATTCTTGCCCGTCCCGCCAAAAATCTCTTTGCCGATCACAATCCCAAAGCTGATCCCCAAGGCGACTTGCCACAAGGGAATCGTGGGCGGCAAGGTCAGAGGAAACAGCATCCCGGTGACTAGGAAACCCTCGTTGATCTCGTGCTTCCGCACCAAAGAAAAAATGAGCTCCCAAGTTCCCCCGATCGCCATGGTCACAATGTAGGCCGGCAAAAAGTATAGTCCGCCGTGGACTAGGCAACTGAGGAAATCACTGGGGCTGTACCCCAACTGAAGCTGACTCATCACCAGGCCTCGCCAGCCTTCCGCCGCTTCGATCCCCATCTGTTGCATCGCCAGATTCGCCTGGTAACCGGTGTTCCAGAACGCCATGAAAATGCAGGGAATCAAGGCGACGATCACCGTCGACATCATTCGTTTCAGATCCAGAGCGTCCCGCACATGGGCGTCGCTGCGAGTCACCTCGCCGGGCGTGTACAGAAAGGTATCCATCGCCTCGTACAGAGGATACAAACGCTCTAACTTGCCGCCCTGATCAAACAGCGGATGGAAACGATCCAATAATCGTCTTAGCATAGGACTGGTCAGCCTTCGAGTTCAATCTTGGTGAGGTTCTCTCGCAGCATGGGACCGAAATTAAACTTACTGGGACAAACAAAGGTACAGAGCGCCAAGTCTTCTTCGTCCAGCTCCAGGCACCCCAATTCGCTGGCCTGTTCCGTGTCTCCGACAATCAAGGCCCGGAGCAATTGGGTTGGCAACAGATCCAACGGCATCACGCGTTCGTACACGCCGATGGGCACCATCGCCCGTCGACTACCGCCCGTCGAAGTCGTGAATTTCATGTCTTTCAAGAGTCCAGGAGCCCAAGACGATGCGAAGGCTCGCGTCACGGAAAAACGAGTAAATCCCGGCTTCTGCCATCCCAAAAACTCTCGCTCGTTGCCCTCGGGAAGCACCGAAATCTGGGTGTGGTATCGCCCCAAGTAATTGCATGGAGATTCGGATGTGCGTCCGGAAAAAACCGACCCGGAGATGATGCGGTTGTCGCCCGCTGCCAGTTCGTCCGTCAGCAGATCGTCCAGGCATGCACCTAGGCGAGTGCGAAGGAGTCGAGGCTTTTTGACGGCCGAGCCGGCCAGCGCGACGACTCGATCAACGTTGATCCGCCCGGACTTTAAGAGGCAACCGCAGGCGATCACGTCCTGATAACCGAGGTACCAGACACTTTTCTGCATGTCTACCGGGTCCAGAAAGTGAATATGCGTTCCCGGGAGTCCGGCGGGGTGAGGGCCAGAAAAATCGGCCATCGTTACCCCCGTGACCTCACGACCCGGGATGTCGGCCCCGGTAGCATGACAAACATACACGGGTACGCCGGCCAACCGTGTCAACGCGATCAGGCCGAACACAAAATCGTCGCTGCTCTCGCGAATGAGCAACGCGGGATCGGCCGCCAACGGATTGGTATCGATGGCCGTTACGAAGATCGAATGAGGCTGGGCGTCGGCTGCCGGCAGACGGCTGTACGGTCGAGTTCGAAAAGCGGCCCACAGCCCGGAAGCGATCAGCGTCTCGCGAATCTGGTCGGCTGCCAGTGAGTTCAGATCCCGAGGCTCGAACTGTGGCTGATCGCCCTCGTCCGCCAGTTCGACGACCAAAGACTGCAGGCGCCGTTTCCGTCCCCGATTGACCGCGATTACGCGACCGGTACCCGGCGAGGTCAAAAAGACGCCGGGACGCGATTTGTCCTCGATCACCGGCTGCCCCAGACGTACGGAATCCCCTTCCCGAACCAACATATTCGGCTTGAGCCCCACGTAGTCAGCAGCCACCAACGCCACTGTCCGAGGGTTCGGAGCAAAAGATATCGCTTGCTCCGGAGCACCTGCGATCGGGAGATCTAAGCCCTTCCGAATTCTGATCATTCGCACCTATCCTCTCGTCTCCCCTCAAAATAACCAAACGATCCGACGTGCTTGTCCTGGGTGTCTGAATGCTCGTTTGGAGAGATTCTAGAGGGATGTCACCCGTTAACCATCAATGTCTCTTCCAGATAATACACAAACATAGCTCGTTCGCAAGCGTACCGACATGAACGGCATATTCCATAAAGTCGGCATATCGGTCAGGACGATGACAGAACTGTGGGTCTGCGCATCGTTCGCGCACCTTGATGAGCTTCCTCGCGAAGAGAGTGTTCGCCATGGCGTTTCCTATGCGTTCGTTGACCGAGTGGTTTTTTGGAGCATT